>JBOGKI010000126.1:0-9886 GCA_050745605.1 Terriglobia bacterium
TTCGCATCCCGGACAGTTTGTTTCAACAAACTGTCCGGGATGCGAAACAAAAGGCGACCGGAATGCCGTTGTCCGGCACGGTTAAAACCGTGCCCTTCCGGTCCAACAAGGGAGCTTCACGAATAATGCAGGCTAGACTGACACTGATTGATGCTCGGCAAACTGGGACTGTTCAGTGGACCCTTCCAACGCCATTGTCGAAGATGTTCCGCCGCCAATTAGGCGGACGACTTCATCAAAATATCCGACACCCACGAAGGTTTGATGCTTCGCAGCTCTATAGCCCACCGATTCACTCTCAAATTCCTGCTTCTGAAGGCGAACGTAAGCTGGCATCCCCTCCTTGGCAAAAGCTCCGGCTAGCTGGAACATGCTGTGATTGAGAATATGGAATCCTGCCAAGGTGATGAACTGGAACTTATAGCCCATTGTCGCCAGTTCATTCTGGAACCTTGCGATGGCGTCGCCATCAAGATGTCTCTCCCAATTGAAAGAGGGCGAGCAGTTGTAGGCTAGGAGTTTGCCTGGAAACGCTTGGTGGATGACCTCGGCGAACTCCCGCGCTTCATCGAGCCGGGGCTCGGCGGTTTCAAACCACAGCATATCCGCATAAGGAGCGTAGGCTAATCCGCGCGCAATCGCCGCTTCTAAACCGCCCCGTACAGCAAAGAATCCCTCGCAGGTCCGTTGGCCCGTGAGGAAGGGTTGATCAGCCGGGTCGACGTCGCTGGTGATCAGTTGGGCGCTCTTCGCGTCGGTACGGGCAACAAGAATGGTGGGGACGCCCATCGTGTCAGCGGCCAGCCGAGCGCAAGCAAGCTTTTGCGTAAACTCCCGAGTGGGAACCACCACCTTTCCTCCCAGATGACCACATTTCTTTACGGAGGAGAGTTGGTCTTCAAAGTGGACCGCGGCCGCGCCCGCCTCGATCATGCCCTTCATCAATTCAAAGGCGTTGAGGCTGCCACCAAAACCTGCTTCCGCGTCCGCCACGATAGGCGCGAACCAGTAAATGTCAGAACGGCCTGCCAAGTGCTGCTTCTCATCCTCACGTTTGAAGGCACTGTTGATCCGGCGGACTAGGTTGGGCACGCTGTTAGAAGGATAGAGGCTCTGGTCAGGATAGGTTTCTCCGGCGAGATTGGCGTCCGCCGCAACCTGCCAGCCGCTGGCGTAGATGGCGCTCAGCCCTGCCTGTACCATCTGGACTGCCTGGTTTCCGGTCGTGGCGCCTAAAGCCGGCACATAGGGTTCCTGGTGCAGCAAATCCCAAAGCCTCTCCGCACCTAACCGGGCGAGCGTATACTCGATTGAAACAGATCCCCGCAGCCGGTCTACATCCTTTGGGGTATAGGGCCGCTCGATTCCGTCCCAACGGGGATCTGTGGTCCACGCATGTCCGATACCAGAACCGCCCCTCCCATTTCCGTTTCCTCCTCCGTTCCCGTAGCCAGCATAGCTAGAATCGATTGGCATTGGTTCCTCCCACTTCACAAGGCTCTCTCGCTCGCGAACATTAAAACACCTCTCCGAGCACGCTCGCTATTAATCGCCCTTCATCAGCGCAACAAATGGGCAGACACACCAATTCACCGAGCTGACCGGGAAGCCGGAAACCATCGAAACCCGACGAAGGCAATCCGATACAGGTTTTCACGAACAAAGCGCCACCGGTACAACATAGCCCCAAGACAAGTTCCCAGGGTATTGGTGATGATGTCCATCATTCCCGAATCTCGCGTCGGGAGGAATGCCTGAAGCGTCTCGATAGTGAGACTCGTTGCGAATCCCAGCGCGATCGTGACGAGAACAGCCCTTTTAAGGTTCGAGAAGGACGATAACCAAGCGCAAAAAAGAAATCCGAGAGGAATGAAGCCACCAATATTGATGAGGACGTTCTTCCAATAACCCCATGACAGAGAGAATTCTTTCCAGATCGGGTCTAGAAATACCTGATGCAAAATCATGTACCGTGCTGGAATATACAGACCGATTCCCGAGCTGACCTGGTTATGGATCACATTGCCCGAGTGCTCATTAAAAAGATACAACGCAACAGCACCGTCGTTCTTGGCCAAGTTAGGATGCCCCTTCTTCGTCCAGCCTTCGTAGTGCTGAAGCACCTGCGCTGCCGTAAGGTTCCGATTGTAAATCGCGAGTCCGCGCAACTCGCCGGACCAGCTATCGTTTTCCAGGGGCGAGTTGGCAACCACAAGTTGGCCGGTGAAATCCTTACTTGTAAGCCGGAATTGTCGAGACGCTCTGACCAAAGCGCCACCGATATAGACTCTCGTCTCTTCGGCGTCGGACGTGATCGTTATGAATACTGGCTTTCCCTGGCGGAAAACGTGGTCGATATAGAGTCTTGCGGTCCCGGTCTGATGTTGCTGGTTTTGGGTGTCCCTTTGCAATTCAAGGTCGGGATTCGATTGGTGCAGCGAGAATTGCAGAGGATTCCCAGGCGTGTAGAAAGCAAGGAAAGTGTTGGTGTCATAAGTAAGGCCCGGTTGCAACCAGATCTCAAGGCTGCACGATGCGTCACCTCGCGAACTCGCCATCTTGAAGGCGCCGGAGCTCAATACCGTGCCATAGTCGCCGAAGCGCAGACCGCCCTCATTTCCCGACCAAGCCACCTCATTCTTTGGCGAATGGAATGGCCAAAGCCCCGCCACCAAAATGCCACATAAAACGCACGCAGACATCACACCCAGAACCTTCGCCGTTATCACCTTCCCGCCTGACTCACTGAACATTGGTTCAATCTGCGGGCTATGGCCCACTTTATGCGATGCACCCGATGCAGATCGCCAGCCAGAAGATCGCTACTGCATCCCGCGTAATGAGGCGCGGCACACTCAACGTCTCGGTGATTACCACCACACACGTGCCCCAAAACACTGCCGCAGCGAGCACAGCCCTGCGCCAATCAATTCCCTTTTCGCGCAGGATGAGATAAATCAACACGAAGGCAGCGACAGGCAGAATTAACAGCATTTAGGGTTTGCTCCCGCAGGATGCGGTCATATTGATCATGTCAGGAGTGATGTTCCACTCCTCTGCGGGACTGCGATGGATTCTAACAGGATCTTGCAAAGAGGAACTGCTTGAAACTATTTTGGGGGAGTTCAGGCCAACTTCTGCCTGCGGAAATAGAATCCGGAAGAATGAGGCACAGTCCGCTCGGGAAACAGTGGTATCCGAAGCCTCTGCTCGGGAGCTGGCCATCGGTCTACCAACGTGTAGCCCAACACAGCGAAGGATGACACCAATTCGGATGCATTTCGCACAACACAAGGGAAGGCACAGGTTTGAGTGCGCTGAACGGTAATGAATGAAGGTTGTTTTTCATGAACGGGGGTTCGGGTCAGGAGAATGTGTTCGGGAGGCTCGGTAAATTGGTCTAGAAATGCTTCGACCGTGTCTTCCCAATAGTGAAATGCGCTCGAAACCAGCAAAACATTACAGTCGCAGGCATCGCCAAGGGACCTCGCAAATCGCAAGCCAACTGCCCGCCGTTGAGTCGCAACCCTCTCACCTGCTTCTATGACTGAAGGGATGTCATACACCGTCCAGTCGAGCCTCCGCACCCCTTTCAGGTACTGCGAATAGCTGTAGTAAAGGTTTCCTGCACTCCCGCCGTAGTCAAAGATTTTCAGGCCTTGCGGTGATATCTGCAAAAGCCAATACAGAACGGCATAATCACTGGAGCGCAAGCCCTCCGAAAACTCAAGATGTACTTCGATCTCGCTGGGGTGTTCGTGACCGGCGGGTCTGGCTTTCCGTGCAACTTGCCAGCCCTCATTAAACGTCTGGAAAACGCCACGGCTTTGGCTCAACCTATTTAGGATTCCTCTGCCGAATGAAAATTCCGCAATTCTTCTAAGTATGGTGCAAAATGGCTTGGCGGCGAGAACGGCCATGGCGATCTCCCCGGCGCCAGAAGGTTCGATCGCAATTCCAGACTCATGCGAGGAGTACCCAGTCCGGCACGCCGAGGGCGCATTCAAAGGGGCCCGCTCAACCGTTGCCCTCAACTCCGTTGGCCCGTGTGCGCAGCCGACAGTGTTGCCGGCTTCCAATCTGCCCAAAGCACTAAACTCCTCAAATTCAGGCTTGACGAGCGAAATGGTTATACGCTTTCTTCGCCCAAACTGACGGCATCATAGCGTAAGACTTGACAGCATCAAGAGCAAGCGATTGTCCTGGCGGCGTCGGATGCAGGCCAACCTTTCGAAGCAAGAAATTGGCCCGATAAGCGTTTGCACGCGATGCATCCTTGAATTGAAAATTCACACTAAGTGAAACCGAAACGTTGTCATCATTTTCAAGCCAGTGCGGGCAGTTAACCGGGATATGGACGCCCATGCCGGGAACGAGCTTGTATGACGTTGCCCGATGCTGGAGGTGTGGCTTGTAGACGGCTGCATTGAAATCCGCCGCCCAGAAGCGTTCAATTTCTTTTTCAGTGAGAACGTCGCGATCTTCTCTGTCAAAAACATGGAGCGTTTTTGTCCCACGGATCTGCAGAAGGAAATTACATTCGCGATCGATATGATAGGTCGTGACGCGCTTGGGAGAAGTCACGAAAATGATGATATCTTCCACCAGAATTTGGGATTCGATGTGGGGACCAGCAAGAGCCTTGATCTCGGCAAGGCCCCGGTCCAGAAACACCCTGTATTCAGGATCGCGTTGCGCAGAACTAAAAACGAACCACGCCCCGCAGCTTTCGACCTGCTCTAAGCCTTCTTGTGCGGAAAAAGGCGCCTTGGCGATTTCATCCCAGCGCTGGCCAACGGTAACATTGCCGGCATCGTAGTGGAGATCCTTCGGCCGCGCTTTTAGCGTGCGCTCCGCGAGCTCCATGAGTTGCGGAAGTTGAAAGAGAGGCTGGGTCGCCAGGTTGTGGGACACTTCAAAGCTTTTCTGGTTGAAGTTGATCCGGAATTGCTCACGGTCAGCCACAATCCAGCGGTCGGTAATCGCGAGGTCAGAATTTGCAATGCTTGCCATCGAGGAACCTCTCTTCGTGCAGCCGGTGAGCGAGTCGATCACACTCAAAGCTCGGCTGGATTGAGCTTCGAGGTATCAGTGGGATGAGACTTCAACCGCCGGCAGTTGCTCTGTTCTTGCCTGAAATTCAACATTCACTGCCCACACTTATCGTCCCTGCCGATGCAGGGGAGCGCTTCCAGCGGCGCGGCTAACGCGCTTTCGCGGCCTTCTTTATCTCACGCTTCATGGATGGCAGGGCGTAGCTTGCTGGCTGCGTCATCATGGATGACAAATGAATCCCCGTTCCACCCGAATCGCATTAGCTCTACTGCAGAGAGTTGCGGATTTCGCTGAAGCCACTCGCGAAACGCTCGCTGCTGACCAGCGTTAGGATCGGCCCGGAATGCAAACCAATCGTCGAAGAGCATCAAAGTGCCATACTGCAGGTAGGGCGTAATGAAGTTAAGCACAGCACAGGTTGAGCTGTAAAGATCACAGTCTACCCACACGACCGCAGCCTTGCGGAGATTACTGAGGCGGGGGTTACCGGCCGCCAGAGACTCGTCAAACCAGCCAGGAACTGAGATCACGCGTTTCATATCAGCGCCGGTGCGGCGCACATTCTGGATAAATTGGAGCTCGCTATAGTTGTATACGCCCTCTTTGAACCACTGGTGCCCGGCGGCGTCTACCTCGTTATTGTTCGGGAAGCCGCAGAATGAGTCGAACGCATAGAAGTTCATGCTTAGCCCGCGCCTTGTTGCTAGATAACATGCTGCGGCGAATGCTCTC
This sequence comes from Terriglobia bacterium, assembly GCA_050745605.1. Classification (GTDB taxonomy): domain Bacteria; phylum Acidobacteriota; class Terriglobia; order UBA7540; family UBA7540; genus CALCEB01. The sequence goes on from JBOGKI010000126.1 coordinate 5,788, forward strand.
CCCCTCCACACCCCGAATTCCAGGTAGTCTCCCTCTAACCGCGAAGCGCGTGCGTAATCCATTGCTCGCCCTAGGGTCACCTCACGAGTAAAACCAGAGGAGAATTTCACAGCGTGCTTCACACCGAAGCGAAAATATGGTATCGGCCCGAAAAGCTTTCGTATTATCGGACTGTCGAACATCATGTCTCTCGATCTCCTTCGTGCTTCCGAACAATCCCCTGACGCCAGTGAGAAGGATACCAAAACCCGCTCCTGGCCTCAAGTTGAGACGGCTGCGGTGACGCTTGGCAACATCCTCCCGAAAACAGCAGCCTGCCGACCCTTTGGTGGCAACGACGTCTTGACGCGAACCAACTAGAATCTCTCAGCCGCCAGAGAGTCTTCTACCAGTAAGAACGCGTTGCGCCTTATTTAATATTCTCCCGGCGAATTGAATGGGCATGGCCGCGTGCATGGCGCCAGCCTTCGCAGCGTCAAGCCCGGGATGAGTTCTTGGAAGGGATGGGTTGAACCTGCATTTGCGAAGGCAATAGTTAAAGGCTCTTGTGCGGCCCAGCGCGCGCGAAGCGGCGGTTTGAAACACAAACGTATAAGACACTGAGCGGGAGTTGCCGGTCTGGACCCAGTGGGGTGCGTTCTGCGGCTGATGGAGTCCCTTCCCTGGACCCAGGTAGAACACATGTTCGCGCGTCGAATCAAGTCCGCTCATGTCCACGTTACCAATGTCGACTCTTCCCCGAATGTAGAAGCGCTCCAACTCGGCTTCGCTGGCACAATCGGGCGGATAGACGTGGTAAGACTTTTCGCCTTCAATCTGCGAGAAGAACCCCACTTCTGGATCGAAGTGAATGGGCGTGGTAGTAGAGCCGGAACTGATTAAGACGGCCGATTCTAAACGTTCGACCCGTTCGCCGCCAAGACCACCTCGTAAGTCGACGACTTGCCGGAAGAGCATCTCCAGTAAATCTCGGAACCGTGCGTCGTGGTTCTCGGGTCGCTTCAAGAGGACGCGGTGGTGCCCTTTGTCCAGACTTTCGACGGCCTCGCGAGGATTGAGGCCTCCATTCGGCACCGAGTAGAACGTAGTCCCAGGAGACGCCGCACTTCCAGCGATAAAGTAGTCTCGTGGCGACTCAGAGAAGTTCTCCGCAAGATTCTGGAGCGAGTCCGGCGTGAACAGGTCAAGGCCGCTGAGGTTGTGCGTAAATCCGAAGGGCTCACGGTCGAAGGATTGCCGAAACGCTTCGTAATCAACGTTGAGATGAGCGTTTACTTTACTGGACCTCGCCAGATCGCTGGAGTCTGGCTTCACAGCGGTGCTATTTTGAATTGTCATGATGTCTCTCCCGTCGAACGCTTCGTTGCCGCAATTACCATTCTGCTTAGGCACAGCTCCGAGCTCGGCGTTCCAAGGCGCCAAAGTGATCTAGTCAAGCCCGAGCGAGCGCTTGAGAATAGCACGGTCCTGCAGTTCGAGTTGCGCGAGCGGCAGATGCCAAAGCTCGAAATGATGCCGCGAGTCCCAGACATAAACTTCGCCCGTTGAGGTCCGTTCTTAAGGAGTGAAAAGGCGGGGCTTGCGACCTCGCAGTGCACGAAGCTTCCCACCGGCTGCCACATCGTGAATCAGCGATTGCCTCCACTTGGTGTTGACTATCCATTCGCGCCCCTGTTCGGGACGGCTACGGGCTTGCAGTGACTGCCAGGGACGCCTTGCTCGCTCCCTTCCATGATCCCAACGATCCGATCAACTATGGCCGTTAGCGCGGCGCTGTTGAAATTTTTGGCCACGTGCGACCTGGGTCGGCGCTTCAGAAGTATCTTCGTGCGTACCTCGTCGACCGTCTCCACCATCACGAGCCGACCCCTTGCAGCCAGATACCGATCAACCGCGCCGATGGTACCCCGAAAGATGCTGTAGACAGGAACGCCCAATGCTGCAGCTTCACGATTCATGGTGCCGCCACCACTAATGACCAGATCGGAATGCCAGATCAGGTTGAGGCCGTCAACCGCGTGATCCGGAATGATGATCTTGCCCTCGGCGAACAGCTCTGGCCAGTATTCACGAGCTGAACGCGCCTGCTTGCCGTTCCGCGGTAACAAGATTATGTTGGTGACCGGCGTCTTCGCGAGCAATTCAATTACGGCCCGGAAGAGATCATCACTCGCTGAGTTATGGTAATGGGCCTCGTTTGCTGGCGGCCGGACAGTGACGACGAGAGCATTCTCTTCAACGCCGAGAAGAACCAGAATCGAAGGATCGGGGACGAATCCGGGAACGTAGACGTCTTCCTTGATGCCAGGGTATGTAAGCACCTTATATGCATCCGCTCGTAGTGATGATGCGGGAATGACATCAGGCACCATGACCCATCTTGGGTTAGCGAATATCGAGGATGCGCCGTGCTCGTAATCCGCTATCTGTAGGCATGGAATTCCCAAGAGGGCAGACGTTAATACCTGCGATCTGGAACCATGTGCGATGGCCAGAGATGGTTTGGCTTTGAGCACGAGTGGCATAAGTTGCACAACCCGAGCGCAGGCGCCCACTAACTTCAGGACGCGATACTTTCCGTAATGCCGGCCTATGCACCGGTAATTCAACCGAAACAAATCTGCCAGATCACAAACCTGGTAGGCGTCTCGTGCCGTCAGTACTACGGAATAACCTAGCGCTTCGAGTTCCCGGATGATGGGGACAAAAAACGGCACGTGCGGAGAGTTGTCCAGATCGATCCAGATGTTCTTCCTCACGGACGATAGAAAAGGAGTCTTCACCGGCGTCACTGAAGTGGGAGATGGATTCGCCAAAGGACTGCCTCCGGATCGTAGCGCCCGGGTATTCCAGAAGAAGCAAGCCCGGCCGAGTTTAACAGCCGACTGAAAGACCGGAACAGCGTGATATCAAGGCCGCTTTACGCCGCCACACTTCCATTTATTTCAACACGAAGACGTAGCGGCATAAAAAGTCTGTGTGAAAATTGGGTGATAGTGCGCGTAGGGCCGCCCTTTAGGCCGTTTAGGGCGACAAATGGCTCAGAACCGTGTGCCGGCCTGAGGGCCGGCGCTGCGAAAGTGGTTTTTCACACAGGCTCACGAAGCCCCGCCACTGCGCAACCTATCAGTCAAATTCACAAAGCGGGTGTGGCGCCAGGCAGCCCCCGATTCATGGCGCTCCGCAGAGGAGACAGTTCGTACGAAACCTGGCGCGAGCCTTCAACAGAGGCAACGTGAGCCGCCTTTTCAATCGACATCCTGAGCGCCGCGGCCAGATCCCGCACAAACGGCTCGAGCAGCATGCCCGCAGGATACACCGGCAAGGTCACAATCTCCTGGCCGTCAAGAGCTAGTTCGTCCCAATGCAGGCCGCCCTCCTTGTATCGGGCGTACTGCTTCATGGGGCGAAAGTCAGTGATCATCCCCGGATAAGGACGCGCCACATAGTCCAGGCTGGCCCTATCGTTAGTTTTCCAGATACGCGCCAATTGCGACGACTCTGTCTGGTGGCTCCGCTCATTCGTCAATCTTCCAAACAACATGCCCCGCCAGACGCTCGAGCGATGCCGCGTCACATCCAACTTCGCGCGCAGAAACCTGACCCGGTCCTTGAAGCTCAAAAGCAGGAAATTCTGCACATGGAAAACCAGCCTCTGCACTTGATAGACAGCTTTCTTCCAGGGCGAACCGGGGCTTAGGTTTGACCAGTTGAGGGTGTCAAACAGCGCCAACAGAGCGACCTCTTCATTCTGTGCGTTGAGCTGCTGAGCCATCTCGAGAGCGATGGTGCCACCCATGCAATAGCCGCCGAGGAAATACGGCCCGCGCGGCTGTACCCGTTGAATTTCCTTGACGTAAAGCGCCGCCATGTCCTCAATCCGTTCGAGAAGCGGTTGCTTTCCATCCAGTCCTTGAGACTGCAAGCCATAGAAGGGTTGACCCGAGCCTAAATGCCGTGCGAGATCACGATAAATCAATACATTCCCGCCGCCTCCATGCACGCAGAAGAAGCCAGGACGGGACCCCGAAGGCTGGATTTCCACCAGCGGAGACCAGTCGGTAGTAGCGGCGCGAGACCGGAGGATGCGAGCGAGTCC
>JBOGKI010000127.1:0-9868 GCA_050745605.1 Terriglobia bacterium
GAGCAAAGCCATTCAAACCCAAAAAGCAAACCCACTGATATTCCATTAAGTACAGTATTATCATATGGTTGTATAGATTATGATACATCGACATACGCAAACTACTGATTGTATTGGTTTTACTAGAGAATTGAGGATGGCTTCCGGCCGTTTCGTGCACAAAGCGAGCATGTTGCAAGCCTGAAGCAAGCCAGTTGCCAAACTAGGCACTCACGCCAGCTACCCCTGAAGGCGGCCGATCTCTGCCGCCCAAACCCGGGCACGGTGGACCTGCTTCCCAGCCGTGCTCATGATGACCGGAGCCAATGGTCAGTCCCATGCAATCCCACAAGATGACGGCACGCCTGCAAGCCGCATCGAGTTCCGGCTTGCCAATCCTGCTGCGAACCAACTCCAACGCCGGCCACGGCCTCAGCAGTTCGGTTGCTAGCGGCGGTGGGGACACCGTCGCTACAGCCCACGGCGCTACTGCCGCCGCGCTGCCACGGCGCGCGGGATGCCGCCGAGGTCACGGCGTATTTCAATCGCGCCCCAGCCATCGCCCAACAGCGCCGCAATCTTATCCGCCATGCTGTAGCCGATCTCCAGGATGAGATACCCGCCCTCGTTCAAAACCGTATGAGCTTGCGGAATCAGCCGGCGATAAATATCATCGTTGCGTGTGAACCCGCCGAGGGCCAAGCCCGGCTCGAAGTCTCGAACCTCGCGCTGCAGGCCGAGAATTTCATCCTGGCTGACGTAGGGCGGATTCGACACCACAAAATCGAAACCTCCGGCAGCGTCCCCGGCGAAGCCATCCAGCAGATCAGCCTGCGCGAAGGCGACGCGCGCCGTCAATCCAAGCTGGCGGGCGTTCATCCGGGCCATGGCCAGCGCCGCGCCGGAAAGGTCCGTGGCGAAAATGGTGGCGCGCGGAAATTCGCTGGCGAGCGCCAGCGCAATGCAGCCAGAGCCTGTGCCCACATCGATCATGCGCAGGCCAATTTCAAGCGGCGCCCGCGCTTTTCCTCCGGCCAATTCGATCACTGCTTCCACCAGCAGTTCTGTTTCCGGTCGGGGGATCAGGACGTCCGCGTTCACTTCCAAGTCGAGTCCCCAGAATTCCTGATGTCCGGTGATGTATTGAACGGGCTTGCCGGCGGCGCGCTCGCCGATCAATTCCAGGTAACGGTTTTCGGCTTCAACGGAAAGTTCGGCTTCCGGGCGGGTGTAAAGCTCGGCGCGGTCGATGCCCAGAACGTGCATCAACAACAATTCCGCGGCCAGCGATGCGGAGGGGACGGAATTTGCTTCGAGGATGCGGAGGCCGGCCTCAAGGGCCTTACGACGTTGCATCAACCAGGCGCAAGCTCTTTTCACCGGACTGCACAGCGGGCTGCTTCAATCTGTCCGCTTGATAGAAGGCGACGAGGGCTTCAATGATCTCCTCCAGCCTGCCGTCCATGACTTTGTCGAGCTGGTGAAGCGTCAAGCCGATACGATGGTCGGTGACGCGGTCCTGCGGAAAGTTGTAGGTGCGGATTTTTTCACTCCGGTCGCCGGAGCCGATCATGGAGCGGCGCTCCTCCGTGATCTGCTTTTGCTGCTCCCGCAGTTTCACTTCATACAAGCGCGAGCGCAGGACGCGCATCGCTTTGGCGCGGTTCTTGATCTGCGATTTTTCATCCTGGCAGGAGACCACCATGCCGGTGGGAATATGGGTGATCCGCACCGCAGAATAAGTGGTATTGACGGACTGGCCGCCCGGACCCGAGGAGCAGAACGTATCAATGCGAAGGTCCTTTTGGTCAATCTCGATTTCCACTTCATCGGCTTCCGGCAGCACGGCGACGGTGACGGCGGAGGTGTGAATGCGGCCCTGCTGCTCGGTGGCGGGAACGCGCTGCACGCGGTGAACACCGCTTTCGTACTTCAGGCGGCTGTAAACCCTCTGCCCCTCGATCCCGGCGATGACTTCCTTCAAGCCGCCCACAGCGGAAAGGCTGCTGGAAAGGACTTCCACTTTCCAGCCCTGCGTCTCCGCGTAACGGGAATACATGCGGAAGATTTCCTGGGCGAAGAGCGTGGCCTCATCCCCGCCGGTGCCGGCGCGAATCTCCAGCACCGCGTTCTTCTCATCGTTCGGGTCGCGCGGCAGAAGCAGAACTTTCAATTCCGACTCGATCTTCTCAAGGCGGGATTCAAGGCCGGCCCGCTCCTCTTCAGCCATGGCCTTCATTTCAGGATCCGATGCGGACTCGGCCAGAAGCGTTTTGGTCTCCGCCAGGTTCTTGTGGAGCGTGGACCACTCGTGATACTTCTCCGCCACCTCGCGCAACTCGGCGTGAGCCTTCGCGGCTTTCTGGTAGAGAGCGGCGTCGGCGAGCGTTTTCGGATCGCTCAGTTGAGCCGTCAGCTCGTCGTATTTTTTTTCAACTTGAGAGAGTTGATCAAGAAATTGCATAAATCACGATCCGTGGAACACGCCTCGCGCGGAACCAGCTTAGATGCGCACTTCACAAAGCTTTTCCCACTCATCCTGGCGCCTGCCTCGATCGAGCACCATCAAGCCACCACGAGCTCGCCGCCGCGGCTCCGTTCGAGCTCCATGGCGGTGTCCAGCGCCCGGATGGCAGTCTCGAGTTGGCTGTCGTCCGGCTCGCGGGTGGTGACGCGCTGCAGCCACAAGCCCGGGGCCGCGGCCGCCTTCCAGATCCATCCCTTGGCTTTCGCGGCATAGCGAATGAACTCGTAGGAAAGGCCGGCGATAAGAGGCAGAAGCAGAATGCGGCTCCAGAACTTGGCGGCGAAGGAATGGAACGGCAAGAACAGATAGACAATCAAGGCGATCACCATCACCACCAACAGGAAGCTGGTTCCGCAGCGCGGATGGAAGCGGGTTGAGCGGCGCGCCTCCGCCAGCTCCGTGCGTCCCGTCTTTTCAAACGCCCAAACCACCTTGTGCTCCGCGCCGTGATATTCAAAAACACGCCGAATTTCCTGGGAACGCGAAAGCAGATACAAAAAACCCAGAAAGAGTACAATGCGGATGATGCCGTCCAGTAGATTGAACATGATGTAACTGCCGAACACGGTGAAGTGCTTCTGCGCCCGGGTTGCAAGATAAAGCGGCACCAATTTATAGAACAGAATGAAGAATCCGAGCGAAAGGATCAGGTTCAGCGCCAGCAAGGCGTTGCTCAGGTCCTTCTTCTTTTTCCCTTCCGCACTGGCGGCTTCCTTATCCGTGTTATCGTCCGCCAGAGCCTCCTGCGCGGAGAATCGCAGGGCGCGGATCCCCAGCACCATCGCTTGGCCCAGAGTTCCGAGACCGCGCAGCAAGGGCCACTTCCACCACTTGTGCTTTTCAGAAGGCCGGGCCAGGAAATCCCGGGTCACCGCCAGGGAGCCATCGGGCTTGCGCACCGCCACGGCATAGGAATGTGGTGAGCGCATCATCACGCCCTCGATCACCGCCTGTCCGCCCACGAGCACCTCCTCGGGACCTTGAAGCAAAGGTAGAGCTGCAAGCCAGATGAAGCGGCGAAGCACGTGGCGGCTCTTTTCCTTAATTCGATTCAACATGGGCGGGAACCTGAACTGCGCAGAAAAACCATCCATTACGGCTTTTATCCCATCACCCTTGCGGGTTGGATGCCATAAAAGCAAATAGGCCCGTCCTCAAGTACGCGCCGGGCCTAGGCTGAGAATAGCCGCTTCAGTCTACCCGTGTCAAATGACCGCAGCCGGCGGTTTCGAGTCAGTTTGCTGGTGAGGCGCTGTCCTTAGCGCTGAAGCTCGTTACAATCAATGACGGCGGTGGGGACACGGCCGCTACAAAACGAAACTGACCTGCCACCCAGCCGGCGATCGTGAGTCCGTTTGTTCTGGCGGCGGCTTGACGCCGCCATTTGGCGAGGTAAGCTCGCCGCCACGGCGCCAAACTGACTCGGCGCCCAGGCGGTCATCCCCAGTGCAAGCTGCTAAGATATTGAAAGGTTAAGGAGGCCCATTCTATGGGTAAGAAAAGTGAAACAGAAGGGACTCTGCGGGCGAGCGGGGCGCTCCCGGCGCTGCTTCTGCCCTTGGCCGTGGTATCGGCGCTACTGCTTCTCGCGCCAGCCGCCCCTGCCAAAAAGAACGCCGCCTCGCCGGTCGTTCCCGACATGACCGGCAAATATCACTTCCTCTCTCCAGATGATGTGGCCGCGATTCTGGAGGAAGAGGGAAAACTGAAGGGTTACATTGACGTCTACCAGGGTCAAGACGAGTCCGACGCTATTCTGAGTTATCAGATCGCGATTGGCACGCGCAACGGTAATCAAGTAGAATTCAAGACAAGAAAGATCCACGAAAAATATTATCGCTTCACGGGGACGGTGGAGCGCGGCAAGGGAGCGAAGGAAGGTGATCCGGACTACTTGCAGCTCGTAGGAGAACTGCAGATTGCGACATCCGACTCTGTGACGGGGAAAGAATCAGTCGCAACCAAGCAGGTGACCTTAAAATCCATCGGGAAAAATGAGGGCGTGCCTGACGAATGAGTGATGCGGCTGCGAACGCGGCGCCGGGAGTTTGCGCCCATCGAATTCCCGCATTTTCGCTGCCGTTTTAGGCGACTCTCCCAAGAATCCGGCAATCGTGAACAAACCCAAACGCCCTGACTCCAATTTACCTTTTCCTGAAATCGCCGGTCAAGTAGCCATTGTCACCGGCGCTGCCGGTGGAATTGGTTCAGCCATTTCACGAACGCTGCTGGAGGCTGGGGCCCAAGTAGCGCTCGCCGGCCGGGATATGCAGGCGCTCCGCAAAATGGCTGTGGCTCTCTCGGACGATCGAGAACGGACGATGGCGGTCCGAGCCGATGTTCGCAGCGAAACCCAAATTCGCCGCATGGCGAACGCGGTGATCGAGCGGTTCGGCAAAATCGATATTCTAGTGAACAACGCCGGCGCGCGCGGACCCACCATTCCCGTCACTGAGCTGAGCCTCACCGATTGGCAGGATGTGTTCGATACCAACCTGACCGGAGCTTTCCTCTGCGCGCGCGAATGTCTGAGGCACATGGCCGAACGGCGCGAGGGAAAGATCATCAACATTGCGTCGGTCGTCGCTCACATGGCTTATCCGCTGCGGGCTTCCTATTCCGCCTCCAAGAGCGGCATGGTGAACTTGACATTGACCCTGGCGCAGGAGATGGGACCTTTCAACATTCGGGTGAATGCGATTCTGCCCGGCCCGGTGGAGGTGCCGGCCCTCGAGAAGGTGATTGTGGCCCGGGCGAAGACGCTGGGCGTGAGTCTTGAAGAAGCTCGGAGGCGCTTCATGCGCCCGTCGGCGCTGGGCCGCCTGGTGACGCCGCAGGAGATCGGCAGTCTGGTGCTGTTCCTGTCGAGCGAAGACGCGCGAAACATTACGGGTCAAGCCATCGACATCGGGGGCTATGGCCTGTATCCAGGATGAGGCCAGTTCGGAAAACTCGGCAGAAAACTCAGGAGGGAGACCGATGGACAAAGGACTGGACAGGCTGCGGCAGATGTTGGGAGAAGGGCGTTCCGAAGAGGTCAGGAATGCATGGTCCCGGCTGTCACCTGATTTCGCGAGGTTAGTCACGAATTTCGTGGCGGGAGAGATTTGGACTCGGCCCAATCTGGACCCGCGCACTCGCAGCCTGGTCACAATAGCGGCGGTCACCGCGCTGGGAAGGCCCAACGCGCTGCGGCTGAATATTGAAATGGCCTTGAACAACGGCGCCAAGAAGGAAGAAATTCTTGAGACGATTTTGCAGATGGCTCCCTATGCCGGATTTCCGGCTTGCTGGGAAGGTTTGCTGATTGCTGATGAATTGTTGAAGCATGTCCCCTGAGAGCCCGCTTCGGAACCTTCGGATTTATTCCCGCGTCATCATCTCCGCGCGGCGGAGCTTGCCTTCAAGGCGATGAATCCTGCGGGCCAGGCGACGAAGACAATCGACCTGGCTGCCCAAGGTTGGCTGCGCGCCCTGAGTCTCGGATCCTCGGATTTTTTCCACTGTGGCTTCAGCCAGCTCCAGGGCCGCCCGCGCGTCGCGGGCGCGATGCTCATAGTGGATTGCAAGCTGCTCGAACGCCTCAACCGTGTAGTCCGTCCCGCGCTGTGACAGTTTCCGCCAGATTTCGATGGCGGGCTCGTATTCCCGCCGCCGCTTGTGCTGCAAGGCCAGACTCCATAGAGCCTGAGGCTCCAGGGATGCCGGCAGACCTGCGGAGAGCGCCCGGCGGCATGCGGCGAGCGACTTCGCGGTGTCGCCCGCCCGTTCGAAGATACGGCTGAGGCTGAAGAGATCCAGAGCGTGAGCCGTCGCTTCGTTGCCCCCCTCAAACCTCGCGGGATCGGTGACGTTCGCCGCTTCCACCGTCAGCACCGCCAGCGTCAGAATATCCATGGCATTGTGAAGGAAGACCGGCTGCAGGCCCCGGGCGTTGGCGGTCCGCAAATACTCAAAGTAAATCGCCGGAATCTCCGAGCCTGGAATATCACCGTCGCGCCGGATGCCGAGGATGTGTTCTTCCAAATGCGTGAGCTTGCAGCTTTCAAGCCGCAGCTTCCACAGGCGCCGCGCCGGATGCAACAGATCAAGATGCACCAGACGCCCGAACGGTGACTTCATCCGCGCCAGAGCGTACCGCGTCTCGAGCAGCGGAATGTCAAACGCCTTCCCGTTGAAAGTCACCAGGCCGTCGCAGCCTTCGAGCGTCCCTGCCAGCGCCGCGAGAATCGCCTTTTCCTCCGGATAGTCCCGCAGGAAATACTGGTGGACCACGAAGCGCGAGCCATCCACCGCGCCGACGCCAATCAGGAAAGCGCAAGTCCCGGTTCCACCCGCAAGCCCAGTCGTTTCGATATCCAGGTAAAGAAGCCTTGCGGCTTCGGGCAGGCGGCTGCCTTCCAAAAAAAGATCGAGAGGATGGAGGGGGGTCGTGGACAGATCGCCGATCCGGTACTTCCCATACGGGCGGCCAAATGGCAGCGACTGCGAGGCGAGAAAGAATTCGCCAAGAGCATGCGCCTCAATGCGGCCTTCGACATACTGCTCGATGCCATACGGCACGCGCCGGGCAGGCAATGGTGCGCGGGGTTGCCCCAGGCGGCGCAGGTATTCAAGCTGGCGCTCCAGCCCGGCCTCGCGGCCTGTGGGCTTCGCCAGGCGTTTCAGTTGCTCGAGCTTTTCTTCAAGACGCATTTGTTGTTAATCAGCCCGGAGGCACAGTTGCCTGGCTGCTCCCTACGGTAAATCTTGCCCTTCTTACTAAGCTGATGCTGTTCACCCGGAGTTGGTACTCCCCGGCCCAAGCCCGCTCTACTTTACTTGTGTCTGTGAGCGCACGGGGCAGATTCGGGTAGTGGGCTAGAAGCGTGTTGCTACAATTTTTCCAGGATTGAGGCCCAAGCCCGGCGGTGCGTGATGTCGGAGCGGTATTTCTCAAGCTGGGCGGACGTTTCGCTCAAAAAATCGCGTCTGCCCTCCTCACCGATAAGGGCAAGCGCCGTACGGCTGAGACGTTCCAAGTCAGTGACGTAAATGTTTTGTCCGCTTGCAAACTCGTGGTCGATTAGCGATTCAACAGCCGAGTCCTCGGACGGGATTATTCCTTGAGTTGCCACGAAGAAGATTTCAGACACCTGCTTTTCCCGAATCGTGCGTACTTTAGCCCTTAGCTGACTGATTGTAATATGTCTATCCTTGACCTCCACGGCGAACACGATCCGTCCTTGTTTTGTGACGCATTCCAAGTCTGCGAGCATGCCGCTCGGTTGGTCGGCTGCCGTGATCTTGCCTCTCTTTACTTCGGCGTAGAGGCCGAATCGTGAGCCGATAACCGTAAACAGCGCAGATGAGAGAGCCAGGAGACGATCTCCTCCGGAATGCTCGGACAGGAACCTTTGAATCACCTCCATTGTTTTGTTCAGGCTCACCCGCCTAGGCACCGGATAGACGACACGGACGGCAGACAGCCGCTTGTAAATTTCGGTTAGAACCTGTCTGAATACACGGCGGGTGAAATCCTTGTCAGCCCTCTTTTCAACAGCGCTAAGAACGATGCAGAGTTGATCCCAACCCACCTTATTCCGTTGAGGACCTCGGTACTCGGCCGAGACCTCTGAGACACGGAGTGGGTTACTGACGTAGGGCTCCTGGGAACCTCCCAACACACTTTCATTCTCTTGGTCAAACGGAACGATTACAGCGTGGGCTACGGTACGAGCATCGAAGGCCCCTTGTCCGCCCCGCAATGCCTGGAGGCAACGGCTATCCAACGAAGGGTCAGCAACCTTTGAGACAACCTGGGTGGGTAGGACATAGCGGTACGTCTTTGTTGAAGAGTTAACTGAAGCGTGAACCGCCTTGATCAGATTCGATTCGTCAAGCCAATCCTTGAGCTTTCCCCGTTCAGCAAGGGAGCATATTTCCTTCCATTCAGCCGTCAGGATTTCGACCGCCTTGTCACTCAGCATGTAGGACGGAACGGCCTCTCTAATAATTCATCCACAGGGCCTCTTGCCGAAGCTTCTTGATTGAGTGGCACTGCTTTGCCGGCGCGTCAACGCGCCTCCAGCCCCTGTACATCGTATCCATCAAATCGCAGTGATAGCCCGAAACCGCAACTTTCCCTTTGCAGCGATTCAAGACTGTCGCAAGCTCCTCGTGGTCAACATCCTTCATTTCGAAGCCATAGGCCTTAGAGTCGCCCCTGGAGGAATGAACGTAAGGCGGATCGCAGTAAAACAGGCTTTCAGCGCTGTCGTAGAGTTTTATTACGTCGATGGCCGGTCTGTTCTCAATCTGTACGCGCAACAATCGCAGTGCAATGTGGGGCAGCGAATGGACACTTCCAAGCCATCGCGACACGACGCCAGACATCCCGGCGCGGCTGGTGCCCTTGCAGTTTGCCCACCGCCCGAGAGAGGACGTTTGCGCCAAGCCGGTTCTGGTTTGGCGGGCGCGGACGAAGAACCGCCTCGCTCGTTCAAGGCTAGATATAGGCTCACCATTCGTCGAAAGCGCGACATAAAACTCTTCGCGGGAGAACGGAGTCAGGCCGATGGCCTCAATCAGCTCGTTCTTATAATCCCGAAGCACGCGAAAGAAGTTTACCACCTCTCCGTCTAGGTCGTTGTAGCTTTCGACGGGCGAAGGCTCACGGTTCAACAGCACGGCAGCAGACCCCGCAAACGGCTCGCAGTAGTGGTGACATGGCGGGAGTAAGGGCAGCAGCCAGTCCAGGTGACTGAACTTTCCGCCATACCAACCAAAAGCTATAACCTTGCCTTTTTGCTTACCGAGAGATTGTGAGATTTCCCCTTCAAACGCTGGAAAGATCGGTGATAATATCCTTCTTCCCATTAAGCCACCTCCGACTCTAGTTCATTGGTAGTCCAGGTGTGACCCGAAAGCCAAGCCTCCATTGCCGAGGTGAGGCGTAGGGTCTGGCGAACACGGCAGAAATTGTACCACGCCATTGGCTGTAACTTGCGGACCAAGTCATAAGGGTGGGGTGTGGTTTTTGGACCATTTCCGAACACCCGAAGAATTGGCTCCCGAAACATGCAATCCCCTTCGAACTGGACGGTTTTAGACAAGTCAGGCATTACTCAGCACTAGAGTAATCCAATTTTTCCTAGAATCGCCAGCGCCACTTCTTTTCCTTTTTCTCCCACTTCACCGGCCGGGCCCACACAGGAAGGGCAGCCGGATGCGCAGGCGCATTGCGCAATCAGGCGGTGAGTGTTGCTCGCAAGTTGATCGCACAGTTGGAAAAGTGGTTCACTCAAACCCACTCCTCCGGGATACTGATCGTAGAGATAAATGTTCGGCTCATAAACCGCGCCCACCGGATTCAATCCCACT
>JBOGKI010000128.1:0-9715 GCA_050745605.1 Terriglobia bacterium
CGCCGCAAAACCAGCGGTCACAGCCCGCCGCTGCAGCAAAGCGCCGCAAAACCGGCGGTCACAGACCGCCGCTACAGCAAAGGGTTTCACGGTAGAGGATCAATCCTTCGCCAAAGCTCCTTCACGTCCTGGTAAGCAGAATCTCGCCAGCATTTCCTCCAGAGGCTTCGCGGCTGCGGGCAATGGAAAGGCGGCATTCGTCAGCACCTCCCCCGGGTCAACCCTGTGACCGTAAAGGTGCAGGTTGGCGTCATCGTCCGGTTTCAGGATGACCCCTTCGAGAGAAGCCCCGGAAAATTTGCCCTGCTTAATGGAGTACGCCACCATGTCCGAATGGGGTATGGGGACGGAGGTAATTCCCGATTTGGCGGCGACCGGCCCTGGAGACTCCGATGCGTCCGCGCCCACCTTCAGACAACTCTTCATGAGTTTCCGCTCGCATCTCGAGGTCATCACCAGGAAAACGACATTGGCGCTGTCACCCTCCGGAATCAAGCCGTAACTCGCCCCGCCCACCGTAAACATCCACGGCGCGCTCCAGGCTTTCCCACCCTCCACGCGGCACACCAACGCTCCGCGCCCGAAGTGGGCGCCCAAGCCGAGTTCGATATTCAGCGCCGATGGAATGATGCCGATGCAAAGAGCCCGTTGCATCAGTTGAGCCGGAATGCCCCGCCCGGGCACAGTCATCATCGTCTTGATGACCTGGGCCGCCCTGGCAAGCCGGTCCGCTTGGTGATCCTGCTGCCGCGCAAAAAGGCTGGCCGCGACCCCCAGGGTCACGAGCATGATGAGGTGACGCTTCATGGAGCTGTCCACTTTCCCCGAGAATGCTTCAACTCATCACCCATCCGCAATTGAGCAGCGCACGCCTGAACTGCTCCAGGAATTCATCTCTATCAATGCACAGCCCACCACGAATTGAAAGACGAATTCGTCGTGGCTACCACCCCTTAGCATTGTCCCGTCACTAGCCGAAAAGCTCTACGAATCGCATCCCTCAAGATTTCGGAAATGGCTGCCCGCCTTTGGGAGAATAACGGGTGAGGGCAGCGACGAGCGGCCTTGCAGCATGGGGCACACCGGTTGCACCCTTGATCACAATGTCCTTTGTGCTCAGCTTCTTTCCGTACAGGCTGTAGTTGTCCTTAACATCCTGCTTAAAGAACGAGCCGGCCAGCGAAACGCCAGCAAAAAGCCCGCGGGTCCTCGAATAGCTCAATATCTCCGCGTGCAATTGAGCGTCGGTTGCACCCTCCGCCGTGCGGCCCACGGGACCCGCCGTGGCGGAAGCATCGGCGCCGAGCTTCACGTTGTTACCTGCCAGCTTCATGGCTCCCACCGCGTTCATCACGATGAAGACCACATCCGTGGCGCGGCCGCCGATCTGAAATCCAATATTGGCGCCGCCCAGCCTGAACATGGAGGGCGCGCCCCACGAACCGTTTCCTCCCCGGCGGCAAACCAGAATCCCGCGGCCGTACGTCCCGCCGATGCCGATCGCAAAGCGAAGCTCCGACGGAACAATTCCGACGCAGACGGCTCTGTCCAGCAAATCATGGGGAATGCCTTTATCCGGCGTTTTCATGATTTCATTAAGCACGTCAGTTGCCTTATCAAGCTGTCTAATCGCTTGGCTATTGGCATCTTGTGCCCAAGCTGCGCCCCCGAAAAGCATCAGCAAAACTAAGGACATCAGTCTTTTCATCCCGCGCTCCTTTTATAAATCAGTTATAAATCAGAATGTATCACTCAGGCTTACCTTTTGCCTCCCCCACAGGTCATGTAAGATTTTCTCAACTCCGGCACTTTTTGCTTACGACAGCGGTTCATACGCGGGCAACCGCCGCTTCAGACTTTTCTCACCCCGAGGCCCCTTCCAGTTCATCCGGGACCCCCATCTTGGAGAGACGGTAGCGCAGCGCGTTGCGGGAGAGTCCCAGCATCCGCGCGGCCTGGCTCTTATTGCCATTGGCGCGGCGCAGCGCCTCGCGAATGATCTCGTCTTCGTAGTTTTCCAGCGTCATGCCGTTGGGCGGAAAGGAAGGTAGCTGGCCGGGCGCCAGCGGCTTGGATGAAGTCGCCGGCGAAAGGTCCAGGCGGATATCTTCTTCCTCAATTACCGTGCCGGCCGCGAAGGCCACGGCGCGCTCGATGATGTTCTCGAGCTCGCGCACGTTCCCCGGCCAATGAAATTGCATCAGCAGCTTCATGGCGGCTGGCGTCACGCCACTCAAGTCTTTCCCGGATTCGCGCCCAAACCTTTCCGCGAACAAATTCACCAGATCGGGAACGTCTTCCTTGTGCTCACGCAAAGGTGGAATGTTGACGGGCACGACGTTGAGGCGGTAATAGAGGTCTTCCCGGAAAGTTCCCTGCTCCAGGGCGGCCCGCAAATCGCGGTTGGTGGCGGCCACCAGCCGGACATCCACCTTCAGCGTTTTGGTTCCACCCAGACGCTCAAACTCGCGCTCCTGCAGCACGCGCAGCAATTTTACCTGGGTGGCGGGAGGAACGTCGCCGATTTCATCCAGGAACGTCGTGCCCTTGTCCGCCAGTTCGAACTTGCCAGGCTTCGCGGCCACCGCGCCCGTGAAGGCGCCCTTCTCGTAGCCGAAGAGTTCGCTTTCCAGCAGATTTTCAGGGATGGCCGCGCAGTTGATTTTGACGAAGGGCCCCGAGGCGCGGCGCGAATGCTGGTGGATGACGCGGGCGATCAGGTCCTTACCCGTGCCGCTTTCGCCACCCAGCAGCACCGTGGAGTTGGTGGGCGCCACCCTCTCCACCAGCGCCAAAACCTCCTGCATTTTCGGGCTTCGGGCCACAACGCTTTTGTAGTCGTAGCGTCTTCCCAGCGCCTCCCGCAGGTCGCGGTTCTCCTCACGCAAGCGGTTAAGGTCCAACTCCTTTTTCAGGGTCAGCTTCATTTCCTCCAATGAAAAGGGCTTCAGGACGTAATCGCTGGCCCCGGCCTTCATCGCTTGGACCGCGGTCTCCACCGACCCAAAGGCGGTCATCACCACCACCGGGATCCGCCCGTCCAGCCGCTTCATGGCCTGAAGGAAATCAAGACCGCTCATGCCCGGCAGCTTCAAGTCCGTCAGAACCAGGTCGATGGTTTCCTGCCGCAGCATCTTGAGTCCAGTTTCGCCATCGGCGGCGGTGCGCACGGCGTAGCCTTCGCCGGCCAGGCTCAACTCCAGCAGCCGTAGCATCTTCGCTTCGTCTTCGATAATCAGAATAGTGGCCATGTTATTTGTGATGCAAATGCCAGGCGGCCCAGCCGGTGGTCATGTTTCAAGCACGAGACTTATCATACGCCTTCCATCTCGAAAGGACGCGACTGAAACTCTAATCTTCCGGCTTGCGGTTTGGCCAAGTCTTGGGCGACTCGTCGAGCCACTGCGTTGCGCGTCGGCCGCACACTTCCATTGGTGGACCCGGCAGCTTCCTGGCTCGCGCCTGGAAAAGTTAACGACCCTTTATTTTCTATAACATTCAAGCTTCGTTCCCTCAATTTGACCCCCTTGACGAGTCAGCTTCATACCGGAAGCAGGGTTCTGCACTGAACGTCGCATCGGACTGAACGTGATAGAAGCAAAATGAGTTAGTAGATTTATGCGACGATCAATCCTTCCCCCAAAAATCCCAGATCCTTTGTTTTCTATAACATTCAAGCTTCGTTCCCTCCAGTTTACTCTACCCATTGAAAGTGGCGGTGTTGGAGCCCGCTGTTTGCTAACACTTTTGTCGCCGTCACGAATGTTATAGCAGTCAAAGCAGTTAATCCATTCCACGATGGCAATAGCTGACATCCTCAAAAGACGAGTTCCTTTGTTTTCATATACATTCAAGCTTCGTTCCCTCCGCAATGGTGTGGACTAACTAACTGAGAATTTCACCTTTGATGTCCCGTAGGGCCGGGCCCTGTGGCCACTTGTTGGCGATCACAAGAGCCACACCTGTAACGAGAACAAGATTCTTGTTTCACCGGACAAAACGGCCTAACTAAGGTCCAAGTCTGGCACCCGTGCCCGGTGAAGTCCTCGACCCCCTCGAGCCTACCACGGTTAGGTGAGACACATGAGACAGGTGAGACAGAATCTTTGGAGAGCCTGAAATCTGGAGGTAGTGGTCACCGGTGGCGTATACGTTGCCTTGCGTGTATGCGCTGTGTTATCGGCCGAGGTACCTGCCTTCGGGTCGCCGACATGAAGAGCGATGCCGGCGCCACCCTCCGTTACTGCCATGCGGGGCGCAAACATCAAAGACGACGTATGCGCCACCCGCGGCAGAAAAAGCCTGTCGTGGCTACCACTGCCACCCCTGGCCGGTGCATGGAACGTAGAGGCCGGCTTTAGCGGGCGTGGCGGTTCCTACAACCTGCCGCGCTAAAGCGCCGCTACGGCCCGTGGGAACGCAGGGCGCGCGGCGCGGGGAGAAATGCCAGGGCGGGATGATGCGCAACTCGGGTCAGGAAACCGCCGGGAAGAACAGTTTGAAGCAGGCGCCGGCGCCGGCGCGGCTGGTGACGCGGATCCTGCCACCGTGGTCATCGACGATCTTGGCGACAATGGAAAGGCCGAGACCCACCCCGGACTTCTTGGTAGTGAAAAATGGGTTGAAGATCTGCTCCTTGTTCTCCGGGGCAATTCCGGGACCGGTGTCCTCGATTTCAACCTCGACTCCCTGCGTTTTCCCGGAATTGGCTCGCTTCGCGCTAATCTTCAATTCGCCGCCCTGGGGCATGGCATCGTAAGCATTCTGGAAAAGATTAGTAAAAACCCGCTCGGAAAGCTCCGAATCGAGCGGCACCTGCGGCAGGCGGGCTTCAAAATTCCTTTGCACTTCGACCTTCGCGGAGGGATGGAGCTCCCGCACGGAGTTCAGAGACTTTTCAATCAACGGAACGATATTCTCCGCGTGCCGATCGAGCTGCAAAGGCCGCGCGAAATCCAGGAATCGCGCCACGAGGGCATTCAGGCGTTCGACTTCACTCGAGATGTACCCGGCAAGTTCGCCGCTGATCGGATCGCTGGCTTGCAATTTCTGGCTGAGCATTTCGGCCGAACCCTTGATGACGCCTAACGGATTGCGAATCTCATGGGCGAGGCCGGCGGAAAGCTGGCCCAGCGCCGCCAGCCGCTCCGACCGGCGAGCCTCTTCCTGGGCGCGCTCCAGCTTGCGGTTGGTTTCAGACAGTTCTTCGGCCAGCAGGCGGTAGCGAGTCGCCTGGCGGCGGAATTCGGAGACCAGCCGGTTCACCACCACGGCGATGAGAAAGAAGAACAGATTGCGGATGGCCAGCTCGGAAATCGCATCCGGCGTGAGCCGAAACAGCAGGACGGCAGGGATGAGAAAGGAGCAATAGGCAGCGGAGGCAATAATGGTCCAGAAGATGGTTCCCCATCCGCCATAGATCATGGCTGCAGAGACCACCGGCAGATAATAAATGGGATAGTAACTGCTGTTAATGGCAGCGAGGGCGCTGGTGTGCTCAAGGAGCAGACTGGAAAGGAAAATTTTGACAAGGATGCTGTAGGCGTTGCGGCGGGCCGCCGGGATACGGGCCATGATGCGCCGGTCAAAAATCTGGAACAGCCCGATGCTGAGCAGGATAAGCTGCTTATGCCATTCGAACAGGGGTGGCAGGACGGCGAGGCCGCCAAGAAACACCAGCCACAGCAAATCCAGCCAGGCAAATCGAGGTTCTTGCGAATCGGACATCGAAGCCTCGCAAATAATTTAGCATGAGGGAGTGAGCGGCGAGAAGTGGAGCGGAGGGATAGTGTCCTAGTTTGAATGTTTTCCAAGTTGCGCCCGCCTGGGGACCGTGGCAGACTTGGTAGGGGATTTCTGAGAGAACCTGGAGGTGGTCGATGGCTGTTTGCGTGTCAATGATCAACATGAAGGGCGGGGTGGGCAAGACAACACTTGCATCGCAGATCGCTTGGTACGCCACCATGCGACTAGATAAGAGAGTCTTGCTTGTTGATCTCGACCCGCAGGCTAACGCCAGTCAATCCGTTATGTCGCCACAAACGTACGTCTCCTACCTGAATGCGGGAGGTCTTACTGTAGCCGACATTTTTGAGCAGTTCACTCCCACAGGACCAGCCTCAGGAAGCCCCAAGAAACTCGATCCGCTGAAAGTGATTTACAGCCGTGTGGAATACAGCGACGGTAGCCTGCTACACATTGTACCGTCGCGACTCGAACTCTCATGGACTCTGCGAAATCCCACCGCAAAGGAAACTCTGCTTCCTCGGTTCGTGGCGAAGGTAGAGGGGCAGTACGACCTGATTATCATTGATTGCTCTCCAACCGATTCAATTCTGACGGATGCTGCCTACCACTGTAGCCGATATATCCTCGTGCCAATCCGCGCTGAATTCTTGGCATCAATTGGCTTTCCACTCTTGAATCTAAGCGTTAAAGCCTTTCAGATGCTCCGTGAGGACCATGTCATCGAGGTGTGCGGGTTGGTCTTCAATGATTTTCACCGAGGCGACGTGAAGAGCGAGAACCGAATTGCACGCAAGGATGTTCTAGATAATGCGGCCAAGTACGGCTGGTACGTGTTTCGGAACGACATACCTCATTCGGATTCTTATTTCAGAGCAGCCCGAGACGGCATGTCCATCAGCAGCACAAAAGGAACCCACGGCAAGGTAAAGGGCGAGTTCGAAGCATTTGCCAAAGAGTTTTTCCCGAGAATCGGACTATGAGCCATTGGTATAAATCGGCGTTTCTGGAGGAGGAGATTGACCTCCTCGTAAAGCACTTCGGCATCGAGCGGGTCCGCCGCGCCCTCGCGAAGGTCTCAATCGAAGTCGACGAAAAGCCGCGTGTTGTAAGTCGCGAAGGTGCGCCTCGCGGTAAGAGACCAATCCGCGCAAATGGTGCCAATGCTCTTGAGTCAATCCGTCAGGCTCATCCGGAGAAACATCGTCTACTGAGCGATTTCCTTCTCCGCCTCAAGGATCGAGATATTCTGCCTGAGTCTCAGGATATTCGCTATTTCGCTCAGATGATCGGACTCAAAGAAATTAACGGCAAGTCCCGAGAAGATATGCTCCCCAAGTTGATTCGTTTCTTGATGGAGGAACCTATTGAGAAATTGCGGGTCGATGTAGAGGGCGCAGCTAATATCTCAGAGCAGCAGCGCAAGATGGGCTTTTCAGTCTTGACCGACAAACTGCTTGGCAAATCATGATGTACCCAGAAATCCCATTACCAAACCCCGATGCCCCAAATTCAAACCAGGACGCCGCCGGAGAAGCAGGTCAAGAATTTACATCCCCGGCATCGTTCTTCTTCATCTCCGGTTCCAGGTCGATGCCAAGGCCGTCGGCGACGCGATTGATGTAGTTGAAGTAAGCGATCACTTCAACGGCATCCGAAATGTCCCGGTCGGAAAGGCCGTGAAGCCGCAAGCTTTCAACATCCTGCAGGCGGACGGCGGACGGAGTGCGTGTCAAGAGCTCCGCAAACTTACAAAGCGCCAGTTGCCGGGGCGAAAGCCTGGCTCGGATATAGTTATGCTTGACGTGTTCGGCAAGTTCGGCATTTTTCGATTCTTGACGGAGATCCTCCCCGTGAGCTTCGATTCAATAGAAGCAATGATTGGCCCAGGAAACGACCGTCGCCAGCATTTCCCGTTCGGCGCGCGAGAGACCGGAAGGCTTGCGCATCACGGCCAGATACAAATCCATGGAGGCCCGAAGCGTTTCAGGGTTCAGGCTCTGAATCTTCAGGATGTTGAAGACTCGCCCGGCGCGTGCGATCGCCTTTTCATATTCGGCCTTCAGGGCGCCGTCCGCATCCTCGGGTTCGACGGTTTTGATCCAGGCCATGGGTCGTTGAAAATTATTCCGTAAATTCAATCGCACAAGAACCGTGCCGTGAGTACCGCTTGTAGGGGCGGGCTTAATGCCCGCCTGTGAGTTGCCACTAGCCCTGACGTTTCTCGGATAAAATCTCCGAATAATCCAGGCTAATTCCTCCGGCAGTGACTCAGTTTGATGTAGAGGCGGCTTGATGCCGCCATGGGGCGAGGTAAACTCGCCGCTACGGCGCCAAACTGAGTCACTACCATTCCTCCGGGAAGGTTGACAAAGAGGCCCAATTCAGAATTTATTGGATTGATGGCACAAAACGCAAGTTCAACCATGAGAACGCTCGCAGGGGGAACTCAGGGGCCCGTCGATTTGCTCTCGCTGGTGGGCAATACGCCCCTGCTGCGCATTCAAAAGCTGGTCCGCGATTTCCCGGATGTTGAAATCCTGGCGAAGGCGGAATGGGAGAATCCGGGCGGCTCCGTCAAGGACCGGCCAGCTCTGAATATTATTCTGGAGGCGGAACGAGCCGGCCTGATGAACCGCGATAAGATCCTCATCGACTCGACCTCGGGGAATACCGGCATTGCCTACGCCATGATCTGCGCGGCAAAAGGCTACCGCCTGAAGATTTTCATGCCGTCCAACGCCTCGGTTGAAAGGAAGCGCATCCTCCACGCTTATGGAGCTGAGATCATCTACACGGATCCGATGGAGGGTTCGGATGGAGCGATCCGCAAGGTCAGGGAATTGGCGGCGGAGAATCCCGAGCTTTACTTCTACGCCAACCAGTACGACAATCCCGCCAATTGGCGCGCGCATTACCACGTCACCGCACCCGAAATCTTTGAGCAGAGCGAAGGCCGAATCACTCATTTTGTGGCAGGATTGGGGACCAGCGGGACTTTCATGGGTTGCTCGCGCCGGTTGCGGGAGCTGAACCCCCGGATACGCTGCATCTCTGTCCAGCCGGATGCCCCGTTTCACGGACTGGAAGGGTTGAAGCATATGCCGACGGCGATCCGGCCCGCTATTTACGACCCGGCCCTGGCCGACGAGAACATCGAGATTCCAACCGAGGAAGCTTACGCCATGACGCTTCGCCTGGCAAAGGAAGAAGGCATGTTGGTCGGAATTTCCGCGGGAGCAGCCATGGTGGCGAGCCTGAAGGTTGCGGCGCAGATTGGCAAAGGAGTGATCGTCACCATCTTCTGCGACAGTGGTGACAAGTATCTGAGCGAGCGATTCTGGCAGGAAGGCCAGCGGTAAGCTTTGCGCAGAAAGGCTGGGGCGACAAGCCGATGTAACAACTTTGCTGTAGCGGCGGTCGGTGACCGCCGATCACCATAATAGGCTATAGAGGCGCTCTGTGAGCGCGGGTTCTTTGGCGCTCCCCGCTTTTCAGCGGGGCAGGCGCCGAGCGCCGCTTCAGATCGGTTGTAACTTTCTGGGAGACGCCGCATCTATCGCTATTGGCATTCGAAAGCAAGCCGGCCGCATGTTTCTCAAATTGAAGAGCGAACAACTTGGGCAAATGCTTCGGCACGCAGGGCGCGACTATCCCAGCGAGTGCTGCGGCGTGATGCTGGGCAGTTCCAACGGCGAGTCGAAGATGGTTACAGAGATCATCGAGATGCGCAATCTTCGGCGTGATCCGTCTGAGGCGCAGGAACTGCTGCCGCTCGACTCACCGGAGGAAGAGACCGACCGCAACCGGTTCTTGATCGATCCCAAGGAGCAGCTTCGCGTGGAAAAATCCGCTCGGGCGCGAAGTCTTGACGTGATCGGGTACTACCATTCGCATCCAGACCATCCGGCGAGGCCCTCCAGCTACGATCACGACCATGCGTGGCCGTGGTATTCCTATGTTATAATTC
>JBOGKI010000129.1:0-9695 GCA_050745605.1 Terriglobia bacterium
CACTTGTAGGCTCAAGGGTTACTCACCAATTCGAGTTGTTCCCAGTAATTGGGAAGTCGGTTCCGCAATATCCGTAGCCGAATCAACGTATTACCTCACCCGAGCCCGTGGAACTTCGGATTAGTGAGACCGAAAGACGGGTGCCGCGAATGGCCAATTTTCCGCCGCGGAGCTGCGAGTCAGCAACGATCCACTTATAGTTCTTGTAGGGCTCTGGTTGAAAGCTGGACATTGACTCGGCCTCGTCACGATTCTAACATAGGTGAGCCACCCGCAAAATGTCATCTCCAGCGGCTCTTCGACATAGCGTTAACCAGCCGGGGTCAATCGTTCTGTGATTCACCACAGGTTTTCCACAGTGAAACAACCCACGGCCAGATAAGCCCTGCCGTGACTACCACTACATTCTACCCTTGATCGGCCGACAGACCCTGTATACAATGATTATATACAATGGAAGGTTGGGCGGAGTGCACAGGGTTCGATTGGGACGTTGGAAACATCGACAAGAACTGGGAAAAGCATGGAGTGTCCGATACCGAGTGCGAAGAAGTTTTCTTCAGCCGCCCGCTTATCGTCCGCCATGATCCGACGCACTCTGGCGAAGAGCGGCGTTTTTATGCGCTCGGCCAGACAGACAAAGGCCGCCATTTATTTGTCGCCTTTACCGTACGGCGAAAGCTGATCCGGGTCATTTCCGCCCGAGAGATGACGCGCCGGGAGCGGAGGATTTATAGCAGCCATGAAGGACGTGAAGAAAGCTAGGAGCTTTCCGGCATTGAGGTCGGAAGACGAAGAAAGAGAGTTTTGGGCTACTCACGACTCGACAGACTACATTGACTGGTCCGAGGCTGAGCGGGTCCTTTTCCCCAACTTGAAGCCATCCGTGCGGACGATTTCACTGCGGTTGCCCGTTTCCATGATCGCCGCACTCAAGGCGCTCGCAAATCAGCGCGACGTGCCGTACCAGTCTTTGCTTAAGGTCTTTCTGTCGGAACGGCTGGAAAAGGAATTTGCCGCCCATCGCTTACGGCAGCGAAGCTGACCGTCTGAGAGATAAGCCTCGCAGGAAGCATAGGTTCTACGCCATCGCCTTGGCCTGCGCTGCGGTGGCCTCTTCCGCGGGCCGGTTCCAGGCCATCATTTTGCGCAGCTCCGCGCCCACCTTTTCGATCAAGTGGTCGGAGGCCTTGGCGCGCATCCCCAGAAACTTCTTGCGGCCTTCGTCGTTCTCCTTCTTCCACTCCTGAGCAAAAGACCCGTTCTGAATGTCCGCCAGGATTTTCTTCATGGACTCGCGCACGTGGGCGTCAATCACAGCAGGACCGCGCGTATAATCGCCGTATTCCGCCGTATCGCTCACCGAATAGCGCATGTACTTGATGCCGCCCTGGTAGATCAGGTCCACGATCAGCTTGAGCTCGTGCAGGCATTCGAAGTAGGCAATCTCCGGCTGGTAACCTGCGGCCACCAGCGTTTCAAAACCGGCAGTGATCAAAGCGGAAACGCCGCCGCAAAGAACGGTTTGCTCGCCAAACAGATCCGTCTCAGTTTCTTCCTTGAAGGTGGTCCCAATCACTCCCGCCTTCAGGCTGCCCAGACCCAGAGCATAGGCCAGCGCCGTCTGCTCGGCGTGGCCGGAGGCATCCTGCGCGATGGCAAGCAGCGCCGGGACGCCCACGCCCTCCTGGAACAGTTCCCTCATGCGGTGACCGGGCGACTTGGGAGCAATCATCACCACGTCCACCGTAGGCGGCGGCTCAACGAACTTGAAGTGAATGCTGAAGCCGTGGGCAAAGAGCAGGGTCTTGCCGGCGGACAGGTTCGGAGCGATCGCTTCGTGGTAAAGCTTGGACTGAGTGTGGTCCGGCGTCAGCACCACCATCACGTCTCCGCGCTTTACCGCTTCGGCTGGTTCGTAGACTTCCAGCTTCTGTGCCTTGGCCTTGGCGCGCGAGGCGCTTCCCGCAGGCAGACCGATAATCACCTTATGCCCGCTATCCCGCAAGTTCAGGGCGTGCGCGTGTCCCTGGCTGCCATAGCCGATCACCGCGATGGTTTTGCCTGCCAGCGCCTTGGGGTTTGCATCGGATTCGTAATAAACCTTGGCCATAGTGACTCCTCGAAGAATAAGGATTGGGGTCGAACCCGAAAGACTTCGCCCCCTTGAAAATAGAGTGGCCGGTCAGTTTGCTGTAGCGGCAGTCTCGGGCCGCCGGAAGGTATTGATAAGTAAGAATCGGCGGTCAGAGACCGCCGCTACAGAAAATTGAACCGCAAAATCAGGCCGCGCCCAGTTGGGGCTGGGGCAGGGGTCTTGTGGTCCGCACGCAGGCGAAAGGAAGGACCTCCGGCCCGCCCGGTTCCCACAGCGCCGGGCCCGCGAGGTTTGCGCCGGGAACCTCGAAGAGAAATTTGCCGTTGCTGGCAAAGATCAGCCGTGCGCCCGGGAAAATTTCAGCGAAGCGCGAGGCGCTCAGGGCGTCAGATTCCGGGTCCGCATCGACGAACACAAAGGAGGCATTGGCCGAGCGCTCGTGACGATAATAGGATACGTGCTGGATGCCATCCATGCGGCGCAGGAAGTGAAACATATGGTCAACATCCGCTTCCGCCGCATCCAGCACGGCCATCGCGCACAGGTGGTCCGTGCCCGTGGCCAAAGCCAATGACGTGATCTTGGCGTCCTTGCGCCGGAAGATATTCATCACGCGGCAGGTCACAATTAAATCCTTTTCAGTCTCAAGAGCCAAAAGCCACTTCACGGGTTCTCCTTCGCTTCCGCCCCTGGGGTTTCAGAGCTGGTGTGATAACGGCTTCTGGAGCGGCGGTCGAAGTTGACCCTGGCAGGGGCCGCCGGTCTTGATATATCGAGAACTTCGGCGCTCCTAGAGCGCCGCCACCACAGTAGAGCCTGTGCCAAACCGCGTCAGGGCATGGCTTCAGCCATGCCGGAGGCTATGTTGGGCGGTGACCCCTTGGCTTCAGCCTCTCGGAGGGGGGCCGAGCGGCCGAAGCCGCGTTCGATGGGGTCCCGCCGACGGCATGGCTGAAGCCATGCCCTGACGCAAGCCGCAAGTTTTGATTCCAGCGCAGGCACCCTACCTGCCTGCAATTTTGCCGGCTGGAAGCCGGCGCTACCTCCTGAATTCAAACCGCTAAACCGCCCACAAATCGTCCAGCGCCTCTTCTTCCTCTAACGCCATGACTGGCCGCGGAGGTTCGACGATCATTTCCGCAAGCGAGGCGCCCGGAGGCACGATGGGGTACACGTTTTCCGCCGGATCAACCCAGAAGTCAATCACGCACGGCTCGCGATCCGCCAGCATGGAACGCACGCTCTCCACCACGTCCTCGCGATGCTCCACGCGCGCGCCGCGGATGCCGTAAGCTTCCGCCAGCTTGGCGAAATCCGGGGCGAAGTTCAGGTCAATATCGCAGTAACGCTTCTCAAAGAAGATTTCCTGCCATTGGCGCACCATGCCGAGCGCATGATTGTTGAGGATCACAATCTTCACGGGCACGCGGTACTGCGCGACCGTCGCCAGATCATTCAGGGTCATCTGGAAACCGCCGTCGCCCACGAAGGCGATCACCTGACGGTCCGGGAAGGCCAGTTGGGCGCCGATGGCAGCCGGAAAGCCGTAACCCATCGCGCCGAGGCCGCTCGAAGAAAGCCAGGTGCGCGGCTGATAGAAGTCAAAGAATTGCGCGGCCCACATCTGGTGCTGGCCCACATCCACCGCGATGATGGCGTCCTCGTCCGAATGGCGCGAGACCGTTTCAATCACGAATTCGGGCTTGACCGTGTGGGCGTACTTGTCATAGACCAGCGGATGCTGGGCGCGCCAGACTTCGATGCGGGCGATCCAACGCCGACGCGCCTCATTGGGAAGCGTCCCTTGCTTCTCCTTCACGGCGGCGATCAGGGCCCGCAGCGTGTCACGCGCATCGCCCACCAGAGCCAGATCCACGTTCACGTTCTTGTTGATTTCCGAAGGGTCAACGTCGATCTGAATCTTCTTGGAGTTCCTGGAAAAACCGTTCAACCGGCCGGTGACGCGATCATCAAAGCGGGCGCCAATGGCCAGCAGAAGGTCGCATTCGCACACCGCCATGTTCGTGGCGTAGGAGCCGTGCATGCCCAACATGCCGAGCGAAAGGGGGTGGCGAGACGGAAACGCGCCCAGACCCATCAGCGTAGTCGTAACCGGGATGCGCGTGAGCTCCGCCAACTCCCGGACCTCCTGCCACGCCCCCGACGCGATGGCGCCGCCGCCCACGTAAAGCAACGCCTGCTGGCTCGCCAGGGTCATTTCCGCAGCGCGGCCAATATCACGAGCCACCCATTCATGCAGCGCGTCTGGCCGTGTAGCCGGGACGGCTTCAGCCGTAACCGGATATTCCGGTTCGGCCATTTCCATCAGCACGCTCTTCGGCAAGTCAACCAGCACCGGCCCTGGCCGTCCGGAAACGGCGGTCTTGAAGGCCCGGTCAATCACGGCGGGCAATTCTGCCGCAGTGCGCACTGCGAAGGACTGTTTGGTACAAGGCATTGTGATGCCAATGGTGTCCGCTTCCTGGAATCCGTCCTTGCCGATCAGGGAGGCGGGTACTTGGCCGGTGAGGGCAACCACCGGGATCGAGTCCATCATGGCTGAGGTCAAGCCGGTGACCAGGTTCGTAGCTCCGGGGCCGGATGTGGCGAGGCAAACTCCGGCCTTCCCTGTGGCCCGGGCATAACCATCGGCGGCGAATGCCGCCGCCTGCTCATGCCGGACTAACAAGTGCCGGATGCCTGCGCTGTAAAGCGCGTCATAGAGCGGCAGTACCGCCCCACCCGGAAGTCCAAACACCACCTCCACGTTGGCTCGCTTCAAACTCTCCAGCAATATCTCCGAGCCTGAAACCGGCTTACCCATAACGAACCTTCTCCATACCGGTTGAAGCTGTAACCGACCGGTCGGTAGGGATTATACGCAAAGCCAAAGACCGAAGTCAATGGCTTTTTTGGGGAAATCAGGCAGAGGTATGGGCTGCCTTGGCCAGCTCCACTTCCGCACCCACTTCAATGGGAGGAGGCGCGATGACGGCCACCGCGTTCCATTCCTGCGCCCCGGAATTGGCGGGTCGCAGGTGCCACACTTTTCGAGCGAGGCCGCGGCGAATGAGATCCTCCTGAACATTGAGGACAGACTCGGGAGTAAGTCCGCGGGTCAGAAAACCCACGGCGGGGCCACCTCCGCAAAGGAACGAAGCCAATGGCGGACTTCCCGCACCTTCAAACGTCGCGGCGATGGCGGAGAGATCCTCGCCCGCCCCTACAGGTCCTGTCTGCCCGAAAGGCGCCTTTGCGGAGTCCGGCCGCGAGAGATATCCGGCGACAGCGGAAGCCAGCCGGTATGAGGCGGTTTGTTCCCCGTCATCGGAGAGAGTCGGACCGAAAGACGGTTCCAGGGAACGGCGTGAAACGAGCGCCACGAGGCTGAATTCCTGTGAAATGCGGGTTTGGTCAAAAGGCGAGCCGTCCCGTGTCGCCACTGCCAGTCCACCCTTCCAGGCCGCATACAAATTGGCCGAACGGGGCTCGAAGATTCCCGCCAGATCGAAAAGCGCTTGCTCATCAATCTCCAGGTCATAGAGCAGGTTGGCGGAAACCAATCCCGCCCAGACTGCGCCCGTGCTGGAGCCCAGCCCGAAGCCCACCGGAATGGTGCTGTAAACCTCAAAATCCACTCCCGTGAACTCCAGCCCGCGATACTGAAGGGCGGATTCGAAGGCGCGCGCGGTCAGATTAGTCCGGTCGCGCGGCACCCGCTCGCCATTTTCGCCGAAGTAGCGGATGTTTAAGTGGCCGTCCGCCTTCCGCGTGGCCTTCAGGTTCAGCGAGGCGTCCAGCGCCAGCGCCGCGTGATTGCGAGCGCCGCCCACGTTCCCGACAGTAGCCGGAACCCGGACCAGGATGGATTTATTTCTCACGATGCCCTCCTAATCTTTCAGATCTTTCCAAGCGCCAAGGGGCACCACATCCGACGGCGCCTTGACGGAAGGAATACAGCATAGGTTCGGCTGGCAAGGAAGTAAAATTCCGAATTTTTATAATGCTGATAAACGTGGACGAGCTGGTACAGGACACGTCAATACTGTATTCAAAACAAAAGAGATACGTCCTTCGCCGCGCTGTCGACAGGAGGGGAGTGAGGGTGATTCGCCAACCTCTACGGGGCGTTAAGGTGGGTTGCCCCCCAGTTGCGTCTTGCTATGTTGTTGAAACAATGCACAACCCGTGGCCTATTCCCGAAAAGACGCTTCCTGAGAACGGCGCATGGATTTTCTTGAATTGTACCGCCCCCAGGCCGCTCTCGAGCGGATGCCGATCAGATCGATGAACATGCGGGTGGAATCCCGGAAAAAGCGCACTTTGCTGGCCGGACTGTTATTCCACCGCACTGGCACTTCAACTATTTTTCCGCCCAGGCGCCGGATGAGAAAAAGTACCTCCGGGTCAAAACCGAAGCCGGCGACGGTCTGCAGCTCGAACGCCCGGCGGGCGCCTTCTCGCAAGAAGAGCTTGAAGCCGCACTGGGTATCGTGAAAGGGAAGGCCGGAAACAAGGCGAACCAGCAGGTTGAAAAATCGCCCGGCCGATTCACGGTACCAGGGTTGGTGCGTCCCGACCAGGCTCCGGTCCAATGCGCGGGAACCAATGGCGGCAACGGCGCCACCGGATTCGAGGGCCTGAACCAGCTTGTCCAGCTCTTCAAGTGGAGTGGAGAGATCGGCGTCTGTCAACAGCACGTATTTCCCCTTGGCTTCGAGAAGGCCGTGCCGCGCACTGAAGCCCTTGCCGCGATTTCTGCCGTTCTTAAGCAGTCGTAAGGTGGCGCACTTCGCGGAACATTGGCTCACGATTTGGGGTGTCGTATCGGTTGAGCCATCATCCACGACGATGACTTCGGCAGGGAGAGCGCGGGATTGAAGAAAGTCGGAGATTTTTTGAAGCGTCCGGGGAATCCGGTCGGCTTCATTGTAGGCGGGGATAATCACGCTCACCCAGGGATCATTCATCGCCTAAGATTAGGACGGCGCATGAAGGATGGCAAGGCTTTATGAAGAGGTTGGCGGGATCGGCTAATGAATCCAACGTTCTTGCTCAGGCCAGCCGTAGCGGCCGCGCAGCGGAACAAACTGACAGGCCTCCAGGACTTGCGTATCCAGACGGCCGCCCGATTTCACAATCAGCCGCAAGTCCTGCTGGGAAAGTTTGCCGGTGGGGATGGCCATGCGGCCGCCTTCAGCCAGTTGGTCAATCAGCGGTGGTGGAACTTGAGGCGCAGCCGCCGTCACCAGAATGACGTCGTAAGGCGCTTCCGGCGGGTGGCCTTCGGTGCCATCCCCCCAGACGACTTCGATATTGCTATAACCCAGGCGCTTCAATCTTTCGTGAGCCGACTGAACCAACTCAAAATCTCTTTCCATGGTGAAGACTTTGGCGCCCAGCCGGTCAAGAACCGCCGCCTGGTATCCCGTGCCGGAGCCGATTTCAAGCACACGGTCGCCGGGCCGAACTTGAACGGCTTCAGTCATCGCTGCGACCATGTAAGGCTGCGAAATCGTTTGAGAAGAACCGATGGGAACCGGGCGGTCTTCGTAGGCGAGGTTGATGGCGTCCGGCGGGACAAATTCGTGCCTCGGAACCATGAGCATGGCTTGGAGCACGCGCGGGTCCCGGATGCCCCGGCGGCGGAGTTGGGTGTCCACCATGGCCCGGCGTTCCTCTTCAAAACTTGTGACTTCGTTCAATGATTGCCTACTCATCCGCTTCGAAGTGATACCGACTAGAATTTTCCCCGCCGAATGAACGGCCGACTAAACGTGAAGGAGGCGACCATCAGGGATGCCACCGGCTTGCCGTCGAACGTGGCAGGCCTGAATTTCCACTTCCGCACTGTGCGCTCGGCCTCTTGGGTGAGCGACGGTATGTCGTGGATCACTTTGACATCGTCGATCGATCCCAACTTGCCCACCGTCACCTGTAGCACTACGGTGCCGTACGCAACGCTCGTCGGCGGGTACTCTGCTTCCACGGCGGAGACAACCTCGACTGGCTCAAAGCGCGGTGACTTTCCCTCCTGTGGCCTCGCACCACATAAGGCGGTCGATGACAAGCAAAGAAGCGCTAGCGCTCCAACGAGCCGTCGCATATTAGTAGCCTCCGGCTTAGGGTTTTCTGTGGCGCGAGACGCCCACTTCGGGCGACTAGTTCCAGCACCGACCGACGGCGGGTGGCACGCCTACCGCAGGCCAAGCCACGCTCGCCACCGCCAATCTATTGCTGGAAGGATCGAATCGCGCAGTCGACACCGCCTAATCTGTAACTCGACTGACCTGGTTTTCTGGCGCTCTTTGGTATCCTCCCCAAGGGTGCACTGGAGAGCGCTTCTGCTCGACAGCACACGGCCCAAACCGCTCTCTAGCGTCCCCCCCGCCGGGTCCGCGGCTCAGGGTTTGATCGCGATTCCGGTCGGCGCACCAAACCCGAAAATTGTGGCGGTAACTTTGTTTGTTGCTGTGCTGATCACAGAAACCGAACCGCCTGCGCTATTGGTCACATATGCTCTGGTTCCGTCCGGCGTGATGGCCACCCCGTTGGGGCCGCCGAATCCGAAGATAGTCGCTACAATTTTGTTCGTCGCGGCATCAATAACGAGGACAGAATCACCCAAATTGTTGGCGACGTAAAGAAAGGGACGGGCTTGCGCGTAGACAGACGCGAATATCGCGCAGAACAGCGCCACTACAGCACACTGGGCAATCTTCTTTGACGCTCGGCTGAGGGAACCGGGGTTGGCATGCATGAAATCCTCCTCAAGAGAGTACTCTTAACGCGACTGCGCTAACCCCAGATAGGTTTCGCAAGTAATTCTAGTATAACCCTCTGCACCTTCCAACTTCAACCTCAGTCTTCCGGATCGCGCGGGGTCGGTATCGCGGCTCTCCGTTCCAAGCCAGGCAATCAAGGTAAAATGGTAGACGAGCGGGCAAGCCAGCGTGAGGGCTTTCTAGGGCATCAAGCCACGGCCCCATGCCCCGCGCCAACGGCGGCTCATCCATCGGATGATGGCATGACAGGTCGAACTGATGAACGCTGAGAAATATTCCCGTCAAATTCTGTTTTCCGCGATCGGCCGCGAGGGCCAGGAAAAGATCATGGCCGGCAAGGTGTTGATCGCCGGCTGCGGCGCATTGGGAACCGCCCAGGCCGCCATGCTGGCGCGAGCCGGTGTTGGGAAGCTTCGCATCGTGGATCGTGACTACGTGGAGGAAAGCAACCTGCAGCGGCAATTGCTTTTCGAAGAATCCGACGCCGCCGAGCGGCTTCCCAAAGCCGTAGCCGCGGAGCGCCGTCTGCGGCCGGCCAACCGTGATGTTCAAGTCGAAGGGATTGTCGCCGATCTTGAAAGCCGCAATGCCGAAGAGTTGTTGAGCGGCTTCGACGTGATCCTGGACGGCACAGACAATTTTGAGACGCGTTATCTGTTGAACGACGTGGCCGTCAAGCTCGGCGTGCCCTGGATTTACGGCGCGGTGGTGGGAAGCTATGCGGCCACCATGACCGTGCTGCCCGGCCGCTCGGCTTGCATCGCGTGTGTCTTTCCCGAGCCTCCCGGTGGCGTCCAGGAAACGTGCGACAC
>JBOGKI010000130.1:0-6607 GCA_050745605.1 Terriglobia bacterium
GCGCTAGGCTCACCCACTTTGCGCCTCACCTGGTCCGGTTGCCGGAAGAGTCTCCATTGCTCGAGATGCTCGCGCGCAACGCCTGGGGAAAAAGCTGGGGCATCTACCTGACGTGCGACCTCGATTTCGCCTCTGTCCGCCGCCACTTCCGCCGCTTCTTGATGGTGAATCAACCTGGCGGAAAACAGGTTTACTTCCGCTTCTATGACCCGCGAGTGCTGCGCGTTTACCTGGCCACTTGCCTGCCGGAAGAGATGAACCCTTTTTTTGGGCCTGTTAAGTACTATCTGATGGAAGACGAGAAGCCGGATACCCTGTTGCGATTCTCGAACGCTGGCCGCGGTGTGGGATTGAGGAAATTCCCGCTGGTTTCTGAACCGAAGACGCAAAGCGGTACGCAAGTCGGCAGGCCCAGTACGGGGCGCGATTCGCCATCGAACGTGGCACGCTAATGCTTACCATTCGTCCTGAGCAAATGCAGAAGTTTTCCGAAGCGGCCTTGAAGCGCTTCGAGGACCAGGTGCTGGGCCATCTCAACAAGTTTTTTCCCAAATGTTGCGAGGCGATGGGTGAGTCGAAACTCCGCGAGAACATTCAGTACGGAGTTAAGCGCGCGGCAGCGCATCGCGTCACCAATAAGAGTGATGTCTGCAAATATATTGATCTCATGATCGTCTTCGGCCGTGATTTTGACCGTTCGCCCCAACAGGCATGGGCAGGTGAGATTCTCAACGACAAGAGTTTGAAGGGCCCGGCAAGAAGGATGCGGCTGCTCTTTGAGGCCGCCAAGAAGCACTGTGGTTCCCCAAAGGCCGGGCGCGAAACACGGCAAGGTTCATAAGGAGCCTAACGACTCGGTGACCGGCGAGGGCAATGACAATCCTGATTCTGGGCAGACGGGCTCGTCTGATTCCGGGGAGGCGTCCGTCCAGGACACGGGCACTGCCCAGAACTCCGGCAGCGAAAGCACCGCCGGGGGTCAGAATGGCGGAAACGGAGGCGGCGAAGAGACCAGCCAGAGCCTCAGCGACGCCGGAGACGATGCCGATCAAAGCTTCTCTGCTGGCCAGCCAGGCGACTCAACTCAGGGCTGCGGAAGCAAGTCTGTGGGCGCTTCGCAGCCGGGTGACCCGAACCCCAAGACATTTATCGAAATCGAGTTGGTCGATGAAGACGGCAACGCCGTCGCGGGCGAATTCTACGAGATTACCCTGCCTGACGGCAGCGTGGCCGACGGGCAATTGGACGACAACGGTCGGGCCAGAGTCGATGGCATTGATCCCGGAAGTTGCCAAATCACGTTTCCCGATCTGGATAAAGATGCCTGGAATAGTGCATGAAATGGTCCCCTGGTCTTGAACGGTCACGGTCCAACCAGTTGTTGAGTAGCGGAGGGTTTGGAAATGCCTGATCACACCGTCAGCGACGGCGAGTGTATTTCGAGTATCGCGTTCAATGAGGGGTTTTTCTGGGAAACGATCTGGAATCATTCCCAAAATGCTAGCTTGCAGCAGCTGCGGAAAGATCCGAATATTCTTTTTCCCGGTGACGTGGTGTTTGTTCCCGATAAGCAATTGAAGCAGGAAATCAGGTCCGCGGGAGCGCACTACAAGTTTGTCAAAAAGAATAACCTGGTCACGCTTCGCCTGCGTTTGCTGGATGATTTTAAGCCGCGGGCTAGCCTCAAGTATCGCCTGACCGTGGGATCACTCACGCTCTCTGGTCAAACCGACGGTCAGGGTCACCTGCGCCAAAAGATTCCGGCCACTGCGACTTCTGCCTTATTGCTGACGGACGAAGACGCTTACAACCTCAACATTGGAGAGCTCGATCCGGTTACTGAGGACCTAGGCGTTCAACACCGGCTCTCAAACCTCGGTTATCTCGGGGACAACACGGATAGTGACCACGTAACGGCGGCGCTGACGCGGTTCCAGAAGGACCAGGGATTGGATCCCACGGGCGAACTGACAGACAGCACTCGCGCCAAGCTGCAGAAGGTCCACGGCTGTTAGGGAGCAACCCCCATGGCTGACGTCGCAACCCGGAGAATCGCTGCCTCGAACGATGGTCCAACCACCATCAACCGGAGGAAGGTGCAGATTTTGTTTCAGACCTTTCCCGGCACGAATGCGGCCAGTGGCATCGAGGGTCTGAAATATGTGTTGACCGTAGGCACTTCACCTGGGGTTGTTGGCAGTACACCCGGGGACGGGCACGTTGATATCCATCTCAGCGCCGGCGACACCGCCAGCTTGAAAATTCTCGGCACGGAGTATCAGGTCAGCCTGCTTGGAGGCTTGCCCTTCAAGATTACTGAGTTGAGAGGGGTACAGCAGCGGCTTAACATGCTGGGTTACCACGCAGGTCAACTGCAAACCGATGACCTTCAAGCCCGCACAGGATTCAATCAGAACCAGAATACGGAACGCGCCATCATTAATTTTCAGGCAGATCATGATCCCCTGTTTATTGACGGCATTGCCGGAGCGAAAACCCAGCCGAAGCTTCAACAGGTCGTGCAGGCCGCGGGAGGCGAATAGCTCTCATGTCCATCGCCAAATCAGTTTTCCATTGGGAGCGCGTGGTCCCGGTTCGCTTCGCGCGGGCGCCCGACGTGGACGACCCCACCGTGTTCTCCGGTCCAGTCGATGCCGATGCGCCTGACCCTGATGACCGCGGGTTCGTTTCCTGGACGGCTCACGGCGTCACGCATACCGCGGGCTCTGCGGTGATGCCCATTGGTCTCGACCCGAGCGTGGACTCGGATCAGCGTCCCAAGACTCGCGTCTGCCTCATCCGGCAGGACATCGACGAAAGCGCCCCGTTGTTCCTTACCCTCGAGTCGGCAGGCATCGTCTCGATTGAGCTGCCTTCCCCCGCTCCAACAGCCTTGCCGGCTACGCCGCTGATGATGATCAAGCTCCGGGCCCAAGCAGCCGGATCCACGCACCTTGAAGTCCGGTTCGGCTCAGCAGGGGGTACCATCATTCACCGGCTCGAAGTGGTCGTCAATCCCATGATTGACGTTCGGATGACCGCGCATGTTCCCACCGTCAATGGAGCGTTGCTGAACGATCCGAACGGTAATGTGCTGTCAGCAATTTCGAATCGAACCGACCAGCAGATTTTCAGCTTCCTGGAAGACGTGAATAAGGTTTTTTTCCCATACGGAATTCGCCTGCTCCCAGACGCTACCGTGGACCGTGCCGGAGTTCTCAGCCTTGCCCATCAAGGCGCCGTTGACGATGTCACCGAGTTTGACCGCACCATGGCGTTAAAACGCGTCGCCCATTCCGTGAATGCATACTTTGTTCCCACCATCGTAGAGCAGTCGAGCCCTGATCCCGCTGCCCACCTACCGGGGTTTATCGGAGGCGTTGGGCTGACTTTGGTCGGGAACCCGGGGAACTTTGGACTGTTGGTAGCGGACTTTGTTTCGGATGTTACGGCAGGATCAGGAACGTTACCCGTGGCCCCTCACGCAATTGCTCACGAGGTAGGCCATGTGCTCAACCTGATCAACGACCCGTCGGGTCGGTTCGTGCACGTCAACCGGGAGGTTAACCCGTCTGACGGCACGGAGCACAATGTGCGGGATGACATTGTTTCGCGCCGCCGCTTGCTCTACGCTTTTACTGACTTCGGCGGAACCGATGCGCAGCACCCTTATCGCGATGACGTAGGCTACGGAGATAACTCGGTGGGGGGCATGCTATCCGTGAAACAGCTAAATAACGACCCGACGGATCTGGAAATGGACGAGGTAAGAAGATCTGCAGCGCGCCTGTGACGTTCACGAAGGCCGGGAAGTGCGGGGATTATGATGCGCCTCTTCGTCACACTTCTGGCGCTCTCTCTGGGACTGGTCCAGGCCGCTCCAGATGTCTCACCGTTTCGGAAACCCGCACAGAATGAGAGTTCAGACATGAATTCAACCGCCACTTTGGAGAGCCTGCTGGAATCCGCGAATTGGGACGCTGTGGACCATGCACAGCGTGAAGGCCCTGCCGCGCTGCCGACAATTCGCCAGTATGCGCGGAGCAAAAACTACCGCACCCGTCAGATTTCCGTGGCGTGCGCAGCGCGCATCGGGGGTAATGAGGCGGCGGCGATCGTTGCTGGCGGCTTGATTGACGACAACGTCAACGTCCAGTTGCAGGCCGCGAAGGAACTCAGCTCGGGAAAATTTCCTTCTGCCGCCCAAGCCGTCCTTGAACAATTAAGTCATGGCCAGGAATATCTGGTCCGGGAGTTCCTGGCGCTGGCCGCGGGCTACATTCCTGGCAGCCAGGCCGTGGCCATCCTGCGCCCCCTGGCAGAAGGCAAGGGGACTTTAGCAACCAACGCCAGGATGGCATTGTGCCGGCTGGGGGATGAACGCGCTCTTTCCGAATTGATCAAGGATCTGTCGTCCTCTTCGCCTAGGACGCGTTATGAATCGCTAGATCAATTACGATACGTGGCCAATCCGAAGCTAATTCCCTACGCCAAAAGATTGTTGAGCGACAAGGAGCCGGCCGTCAGGATCGGACTCGCTCGCCATCCCCGATTCCGCCGGGTTTGCGATCAGGCTGTGGATACGCTGGTCTTTCTGCTTCAGCTTCATCCTCCGTTCCGTGTCGCGGCAGAGCAAATTTACACTGACGAAGAGTTGAGGCAAGTCCGGGATCTCATGCAGTGATCGCCCATGATTGCCGTGGCTGGACGAGCCAGATGATTTGCCATGACAGGGTGCGGGATCCGCAAATCTTGTGGAGTCACAGGTAGCTACGCCATAGCGGGAGAGCGAAGGCCGAGATCGATCCTAGCGTCCGCTCAACCGGCGCCCGGTCTCTCATGTCATGCAAGGTCTCATTCGTGGTCGCCACTCGCGACGAGTCCTCAACAGTCTTGGAGTCCACTATCGACGGACTGCTGAGCACTTCCACGTCGCACAGCCACGAGATCATCGTCGTCGATGACGGCAGCCGCATACCCTTAAGTCTCGAGCAGCCCGCAGTCGTGTCGTGCGACACGACGCTCCCATCGGCGTGCCCCAGTCCCGGCGGCACGGGCTCTCCGTCGCCGGTGGAGACGTTCTGGTCTGGATGGATGCCCACATGAGCTTTGCGCCCAACTGGCTGGATCACATGATGGCCCATGTTGATTCCGGTGCGCTTCTCTGTGTTGCCTGGTGGAACTACGAACTCACCCGGCCGCTCTGCTGGGGTGCAGATTTCATCTGGCGCCACAAGCGGGACTACGCGGCGGGTTACTGTCCGGGGTTTGATTTGCGGCACCGCACGGCATTTCCTGATGGCGATACCGTCGAAGTCCCGATGGTGATTGGCGCGTGCTACATGATGCGGCGCGAGAGCTATGAGAGGATCGGAGGCTTTTCTCCTTTCTTCCGAGTTTGGGGAAAGGCCGATCAAGACTTATCCATCCGATCTTGGATGGCGGGATTGGGCGTCAGGTGCGTGGCCGGCGCTCGCGTCGGGCATTTGTCGCGCAGGAAGTTTCCATATCCAGTGCGCTGGGAAGATATCGAGTTCAATCAGTTGGCCCTGATCCGGACCGTCTTCGAGAAGCCTACCGTCCAGGCGATAGAGGAAATGTTGCAGCCGATTCCTCCCGACGTTCAAGCTTGGCTAGCCCAGATTGACTTTCGAGAGTTCCGCCAGTTGGTCCAGTCGTCCCGGCAAATCAGTGATGCGGGAT
This sequence comes from Terriglobia bacterium, assembly GCA_050745605.1. Taxonomy (GTDB): domain Bacteria; phylum Acidobacteriota; class Terriglobia; order UBA7540; family UBA7540; genus CALCEB01. The sequence goes on from JBOGKI010000130.1 coordinate 5,704, forward strand.
TCTTCCGCCGCTTCGTTCCTGACGCCCCCGAGTGCCTCATGGGAGAAACTGACTTCGCGCTCCATTCAAAGTGATATTTGTGGCAAGCCCTTCAATTGAACGGCGATTCCCCCTCTACTCGAACCCGAGGCCTATCGAATTGCCCGTCAGAACCGCTGGCGAAGCGGGGCGTGGTTGAGCCTGAATCGAGTCTCGTCAGCTTGCATCAATCAAGTCTGCAGCACCCCAAAGTTCCTCGTTATGCTATATGCTATAAATCTTGATTTCGTGGCTGGCAGCAGGTAGCTGTAAACCGTTTGCAGTACTAAGGATCGGTTCCTGGCAATACAGAATACAGGCTAAGGGTGAATGATCGGTGCAACTGAGTTTGGAAATAGAAAACGGTCCTTTCGCGGGGCAGAGGATTTCTGCCGCGGAGGGACAAACCGTGACGGTCGGGCGGACCCGGCGCTCCAGCTTTGCGATTTCACACGATACATTCCTTTCCGGAGTCCATTTTGCGCTGGAGTGCGGAGGCGCAAGCTGCCGTTTGGTTGATCGCCAGAGCGCCAACGGCACGTTTGTGAATGGAAAGCGAGTGACGGAAGTGGAAGTGCAGGATGGCGATGAGGTGGCGGCCGGGAGCACGAAGTTCAGAGTGCGTGTGGAGACCGCTCCGTCCGAGCCAGCTTTCGCGATACCCGCGCCGAACCGAGTGCAGAAGCCGTCTTCACCCGATGCGCTCCATGTGGAAGAAGAGACACCGATCCCCTCCCCTCCTAGTGTGCGGAGGGGCATGAACGTCGGGAGTTGGGCCTTCCGGATGGTTCCAGACGGCTGGGAGGTGATCGACACCTACGGAATTCGTAGTTCGCTCAAAGGTGCGTTTCCCACTGAAGCCATGGTAACGGAGGATGTGTTAAGC
>JBOGKI010000130.1:6617-9691 GCA_050745605.1 Terriglobia bacterium
GTTAAGCAACAACACGACGTTCGGGCAGTTTGTTGAATCACAATTGTCCCTGGTACGCGAATTCGTCACCACCCCCCAAATCGAAAAGACGGTTCCCGCCTCAATCAAGGGCGCCAATGAAGTGGAGGCTTATTTGATTCGGTACGGGACCGACGACGGCCGGCGCTTTGTGCAGAGGCAGATCTATGCCCGGGCTGGCCGGCGGGTGGGCGTGGTGACTCTGACTACCCTGGAGAGCGAATTGGCGAAGGTCCGGCCGGTGCTTGACGGAATTGTTGCCAACCTCGTCCTGCAATCTGATCATGAGACCTAAGTAGGCCACAGTAAATAATGCGCATAATCATCACCCGGAAATACGCACGGGACCGTTGCGGTAGCCACGGCGAGCGTTTTCCCTCGCCGTGGGCTTTTGGGGCAGTAAAGGCCCACGACGAATTTGAAAAGCCATTCGTCGTGGCTACCCTGACCGCGCGCCATTAGCAGCATTATTTTGTGTTGCATACTTAGTCCGACATCCCCGGTTCCCGTTTCGCCTCGCAAATCTTGGCTCAAGAGCAGACTTCGATCGTCTTTCCCTGCGGTTCCGCCGGAACAGACGCGAAGGGAGTACCTTCCAGCCCAGTCTGGTGGGAAGTACGCGATTGGACTATGCCGTAGAGTAAGAGTATGGGCTTACATCCATTGAGCTTCGGCGCCGGCTCCACCATCGGCGATTACCAGATCATCGAGGTGCTTGGCCTCGGCGGCATGGGCAAGGTCTTCAAAGTCCGCAATGTAATCTCCGACCGGGTCGAAGCAATGAAAGTTCTGCTTCCGAATGCTGGAGAGATTCAGGAATTGGGGGACCGCTTCCTCCGCGAGATCAAAGTCGTCGCCAGTCTTGAGCATCCCAACATCGCTTCGCTGCGAACCGCGCTGCGCGTGAACGATCAGCTCTTGATGATCATGGAGTATGTTGAAGGGGCTTCACTCGATGCTAAATTGCGCGCTGGAAAGATGGAGATGGGGCAAGCTGCCGGCTATATGTGCCAGGTGCTCTCTGCCTTGAGTTGTGCCCACCGGCAGGGAGTGATCCACCGTGACGTCAAGCCCTCAAATATTCTGATTAACGCGCACGATGCCGTGAAGCTCACGGATTTCGGAATCGCGAGCAAAGCCGGGGATCCGAGACTGACGGCGACCGGAATGGCCTTGGGCTCTCTCTACTACATGTCACCGGAGCAGATCAGAGCTTTGCCGCTCGATGCAAGGTCGGATCTCTATTCCGTCGGAGTGACCCTTTATGAGATGGTTACGGGCCGCCGGCCTATTCAGGGTGATAGCTTCTACGCGATCATGAAGGCGCATCTGGAATACCGGCCACCGGCGCCCATTCAATTAAGCCCTCAAGTCTCCCCCGAACTCTCCCGCATCATCGAGAAGTCTTTGGAAAAGGCTCCGGAACACCGTTTTCAAGCGGCAGAAGAATTCCGGGCGGCATTACTGGCCGCCGGTTCGCCGAGTGCATCGCTTGCCGTTCCCGTCGCGGCTTCTCAAGTGGCAGCGGCGCCGCAGGCGGGACTTACGACCATGAAATCTTTGGATCCCAGCTTCCTGGAAAAGGCCAAAAACGACCTCGCCGTCTTTATTGGCCCGATGGCCAAACTGATTGTAAGCCGGGCGGCGCGCAGCGCCCGGTCGCGCCAGGAACTGTACGAAATCCTGGCCGGCGAAATTCCTTCCGTCAGCGATCGTCAAAAGTTTCTGGCGTCCCGCCCCCTGTGAGATTGTTAAGAGCAAGACTAGGTCATTGTGATTCGAGCATCTGGATGGCCTTAACCAGACTCAAGTACATGCGGTTGAAAGAGCGCGCGAGCTGCGAAATCTCATCCCCGCCCTTGACGGGAATTTGCGGCACATTCAGATTGCCTTTGCTGATTTCATCCGCCAGCGCGGAAAGGCGCGTCACCGGGTGAACGACGATCATCATCAGCCCGACGTCGAGCAGAATCAGCGTCACCAAAGCCACCGCGGCCAGAGAAATCATGAGCGTCGTGAATGCATGGTCTGCAATCTTAACCGGCAGGGACATGGGCACGGAAACAATCTGCGCCCCCACCGTTTCACCCGCCTTCCAGTCGAAGCCATGGTCTTTTCCGTAAACCGCGATCATGGCGGCCGGAGCCCGGCTCGGCGTGCTGTGGCATTGCAGACAGCTTGGGTCCGCCACCTTCAGCGGATGCGCGAGGAACAACGATTCCCCTTCTGGCGTGTCGCGCTGCCCGATCAGCTCGCTCTTGGTTGCATGGTTGCGGAATGTCTCAATCACATCGGATTCCCAATCGACGGCGCGATCCCGCAGGTTCGTGGGGTTCAGCGTGGCTTCCTTATAGGTATAGGCCGGGTATTTGGCGCGGAGGTAATTGAAGATCTCCGTGGCTCCATAAGCCGGCACGGATTGGGGAAGAAACCGCCGGACGTGCCGTTGGTGTTCGGCCAGCAGAGGAGCCACTTGTTGGTTGGTATAAGTCCTCATGGCGCCGGCAGCTCCCATCATGAGCCGGGCCTGCTGCACCACCTGCGCTTGAGCGTTCTGTTGGAGGAACTGATGCGCGATGTGGCCGGCAATGGCAATGCCACCTCCAAATACAATGATCAGCAGCAGGTTGAATTTCCATAAAAGTCGCATAAACACCTCGGCTTGTTATCGTCCTCTCTTCTGCGCCGGAGATGAGCACCCCGGGGGATTGAACGCCATGGCGAAAAATTCTGCACTGCAGCGCATTTTTCTCCGACGCTTCCTTGAAGCAAGATGGGCCGGATGAACCGCGAGCAGACATCCGGGGCGAGGCCGATTCCCCGTGGACATGAGACCTTTATCCAGCCGGTGAAGTCAGTCCCCAATGCGCCCTGTGGCAGCCCTCGTCTCATCGCGGTCCATGGCCCTGATCCGGCGCGTTGTGAGGTAGACTGGTGGAGCTCCCGCAGTTTCTCCCAATCACGACGGGCCTTGATGATCGCAGCTTGAGACGAGAATGTTAAACCAAAACGAGTCAGAATTGAATGCCGAAGGTTTGGCCCGGTATGACTTCACG
>JBOGKI010000131.1:0-9630 GCA_050745605.1 Terriglobia bacterium
ATTTAAGGTAGCTGAGCGTTATAAAATCTCGTTGAGCGCCAGAAATCTGTTAGCTCGACCCCCAAACAGAGATCCACCTCGAAAGGGGACTGGCCTTGATGTTCATGGAAGAGAGCCGCCAAACCGCGCCCCGGCTTCGCGGCGCGTTGAACGGCGACCGTTCCCGCAAGCCCGTTTCCGAGGCTCGCGCCTTTTTGGCGGAAGCTTTTGGGCTATTTCCCGTCTTGCTCGAGCGGCGAAGAGGAGGGAGGCGGGGAGGCTAGGTTTGGTGTGGCTGTGGAAAGAGGGCCTCTCATTCGCCTTGTACTTCGCTTACCCTTCCGCACCCAGAGGATAATCAACCCCACCAGGATTACGGCGTAAACCACCGCAAAAACCAAAACGAAAAGCTGGGCGATCAGGTCGTACATGGCTTTGGGCCGAGCCCTGGCTTATCTTAACACGCATCAGCAAGGTCCCAAGCGCCGGTAATGGTGGACTTTGCTGATGTGGCGCTCGGCGTCTGCCCCGCTGCACAGCGGGGAGCGCCGCACCCCGTTGAGAATTCAAGGCGGACGGCCTCTGCCAGGGTACGCCAGCTACCCGGCGTCCCGCTGTAGGGGCCGGGCTTGCCCTGCCCCAGGGCGCCGCAAGCGGTGCCCCTAGGGCATTTTCATGCACGGTGGTGGGCCGAAGGCCCAAGAGGTCTTCGCTCAGAAAGACAGGCGAAGGGCTCAGCATGACAGATTCGAATTTTTTCACCTGTTGTCACTCATCACTTGTCTCTTGCCCCTTGTCACTCGTCACCTTTTCTAGTCCGACATTGGCCCGCCCTCGCGGGTTCGATGCTTGGTAAGATGGGCCATGCATCGAAGGTTCGATCATGTCACGGGCTTTGTCCTGGCGGGTGGCAAGAGCCGAAGGATGGGAAGGCCGAAGCAGGGTTTGGTGTTGGATGGCCAGACCATGCTTCAGCGCCAGCTTCGGCTGCTGACTCAGGTTTGCCGCGCCGCCTGGGTCGCCGGGTCCCAGGGAGCGACACTGGCCGGCGGAGGCCCAGTTCTGGTTGATATCTTCCCGGGTCGAGGTCCGCTCGGCGGAATCTACACGGGCCTGGCTCACACCCGGACCGAATACAATCTCTTCATCAGTTGCGATCTTCCCTTTCTTCAACCCGGCTTCCTGCAATACCTCTGCCATCGCGCCATTGCATCTTCTGCGGACGCGACGGTTCCCAGAACGACAGATTACGGAGTCCAACCTCTGTGCGCCGTTTACCGGCGGCGCATGCGGTGGAGCATTCGTGCCTCGCTTGATGCAGGCAACGGAAAAATCTCCCGCGTCTTCCCCAAGGTGCGATGTGAAATCCTGGGGGGCAGGGAACTGGCGCAGAAGGGATTTTCGCAGGCAATTTTTGCTAACATGAATACGCCGGCGGATTATGAGGCGGCGCGACGGCGAATCGAAGGGTTGTAGTGCTGCCGTCTCGGCGGCAGTACGCCGGCATCGCGCCCCGGACCGGGCGTCGGCAGAATGCCCGTGTGACCGCAGGCAAGGTGCCAGCGCTACTCGTTGCGAGTGTCACTCGACAGATAATCCTCAATAAAATGGCAGGGACAGCGGCGCAAAACGGCGGCTGCAATTACATTGAATTCGTACATGTCTGGAAGTCATTCGGGGACTTGCCGGTGCTTCGAGACGTGAGCTTTGAAGTCTGCCAGGGCGAGCTGGTGGTGGTGCTCGGCAAAAGCGGTGTGGGCAAGAGCGTGACACTGAAGCACGTGATGGGATTTCTCAAGCCGGATGAGGGGCAGGTGATCGTGGATGGCCGGGACATCTCGCCGATGACGGAGCAGGAGCTGGCCGGCGTCCGCCGCCGGGTGACCATGGTGTTCCAATCCGGTGCCCTGTTTGATTCGCTCACGGTAGGTGAAAACGTGGCCTATCCGCTCCTCGAAAGCGCCCAACGCGGCGAGGCCTTGACTGATGACGAGATTGACGAACGCGTGGAGAAGATGCTAGGCCTGGTCGATCTGGCCGGGTCGCGGGACGTGATGCCCTCCGATCTGAGCACCGGGATGAAGCGCGCCGTGGCCATCGCGCGCGCCCTGGCGGCGAAGCCTGAAGCCATTCTCTATGACGAGCCCACCACCATGGTCGATCCCATCATGGCGCACACCATTGCCGACCTGATGTTGAAGTTGAAGCGGCACACCGGCCTCACTTCGGTGGTGGTGACTCATGACATGCATTTGGCTCAGATGCTGGCGGACCGCGTCGTCTTTCTGATTGACGGAAAGGTTGGATTTTTCGGCACTGTCCAGGAAATGGAGCATTCGGATCTGCCTTTGGTGCGCGAATTCCTGGAACTCGACCGCGTGACTGTGCAGGATTGATCCTGCCCGAGTAACTTCTCTCGCCAATCCAACCCTAATGAAAGCCAGACGTGAAAAGAGAAGAAACCCTGATGTCCGAGCGGCTGCCGCGGACAGGAATTCGGACTCCAAAACGCTGACGACGCTGGATCGCGTGCTTTCGCGGTTTGGGATTGCCTCCCGCGCCGCGGCGCGCGAAGCCATTCGGGCAGGGCGGTTGAAGGTGAACGGAAAGATTGTTCGAAATCCCGAATGCTGGGTGCGGCCCGATCGCGAGGCGATTCACCTGGATGGGCAACGCCTGAAGCCCGCACGCAAGGTTTATATCGCCTTCTACAAACCCAACGGCGTCATCACCAGCCACGGCGACCCCCAAGGTCGCAAGACGGTGTACGATTTTCTCCACGGTCATTCGTCTTCGAACGTTTCGGCGTCTTCGAAATTTCCGGCTCAGTGGATTTTTCCGGTGGGGCGGCTCGATCAGGACTCGTCCGGGCTTCTGCTCCTGACCAACGACACGGCTTTCGCCGACTTCGTCGCCAGCCCCGAGTCACGGATTCCGAAGACTTATCAGGTGAAGGTGAATGGCATTCTTCCGGACGACGTGATCGAGAGATTGAGCGCGGGCGTCGAAATGAAGCGCGGCGATTGGGCGCGGCCCCTGAGCGTCCGGCGCATCGAAGACCGCGGGAAATATACGCGGTTGGAAGTAACGCTGGCTGAAGGCAAGAATCGTGAAGTTCGCCGCATGTTGGAGGCCGTGGGATTCAAGGCGCTGAAGCTGGTGCGAACGCAAATCGGTCCGTTGACACTGGAAGGATTGGAAGTGGGAAAGTGGCGGGCGCTGCGGCCGGACGAAGCGGCGAGTATGGTACCACGTAGGCGCGACCCTCGTGGCCGCCGGTGGGCGGGCACAAGGCCTGCCCCTACGAGGCCTCGAACAGAGAGTCCACAAATTCGCGCGGATTGAAGGGCACCAGATCTTCGATCTTTTCACCGATTCCGACGAACTGAATCGGCAAGCCCAGTTCGCGCGCGATGGCCACCACCACCCCGCCCTTGGCCGTGCCATCCAACTTGGTGAGGATGATACCGGTGACGCCGGCACGTTCCGTGAACTGGCGCGCCTGCTGCAACCCGTTCTGGCCGGTGGTGGCGTCAATCACCAGCAGAACCTGGTGCGGAGCGCCGGGAATTTCGCGGTTGGTGATTCGGACCATCTTCTCAAGCTCGGCCATCAGGTTGAACTTGGTATGAAGGCGGCCGGCGGTATCCACAATCACCGTGTCATCGTGGCGCTTCTTAGCGGAGGCCAGCGAGTCAAAGATGACGGCGGAGGGGTCAGCGCCAGGCCTCTGTTTGACAATGTCGATGCCCAGCCGTCCCGCCCAGATCTCAAGCTGCTCGTTCGCCGCCGCCCGGAAGGTGTCGGCAGCGCAAAGCAGAGGCCGGCGATTCTGCTGCAAGAAGAAATGAGCCAGCTTGGCGATGGTGGTGGTTTTACCCACGCCGTTTACTCCCACCATGAAGATGACTTCGGGGAGTCCCGCGGGGGGCTTCTTGGCCACAGGCGCGGACGGCACGCCGTCGCGTCCTCGCCGTGGATCTTCCAGGATGGCAAGAATCTCCTGTTCGATGACGCCTCGCACTTCGCCGGGCCGCTGAATCTGCCCTCGTTTGATCTTTTCCTGGATGCTCGCCAGAATGTCCTGAGCGGTCTTCACCCCCAGGTCGGCGGTGATGAGCGTGGCTTCCAGCTCATCCAGCACACTTTGGTCAATCTTCTCCTTGCCTTCAACGATTCCTTCGATCCGATCGACAAGCTGCGCCTTGGTGGAGGCCACGGCCGACTTCAAGCGATCAAACAAGCCGGATTTTTTCTCGGTTGAGCCAAAAAGGGTTTGCACCATATTTTTCAATTGTATCCTGAACCGCCTGAACCCTGGGTTGAATTGTCTCTGCCGTGGGCCCAGGCCGCGCCGCCCCGGCCCGAATCAAAAGCGGCTGTCATCGAGGGCGCTGTCATTCCGGCGAAAGCGGGAATCCACGCGCCCGCAATGGACTCTGCATTGGACTCCCGTATCCGCGGGTATGACGGTCTCCCCAATGGAGGCTGGCACCTAGGCCTATGGGCAAACACGTACGAGATCTCTAAAATTGCATATTCCCTGTTGACATCCGACAGAAGCGGACTTATGCTATGCCCTGTAGATGGACAAAAGGAGAAATGGGCGATGGGCCAATCGAAAGCCGAAGTCCTGCAAGGAACGCTCGATTTGATGGTGCTCAAGACGCTGGACACGCTGGGTCCGATGCACGGTTACGGTATTGCCCGCCGCATCGAGCAAGTCTCGGAAAATCTGCTGCAAATGAACCAAGGCACGCTTTACCCGGCGCTCTTGCGTTTGGAGCAACGAGGCTGGATCCGGTCGAAGTGGGGCGCTTCCGAGAACAATCGGCGCGCGCATTTCTATTCCCTCACCAACGCCGGCCGCAAGCAGTTGGCGGTGGAAGCACGAAGCTGGGAGCGCATCGCCGCGGTCATGGCCCGGCTGCTGGCGGGAGCCGAAGGAGCCTGAGATGACGTGGCTGCGCGTTTTCCTATGTCGGCTTAGTGGGCTTTTCCGCAGACGCCGGCTAGAGCATGAACTGAATGAGGAACTGCGTCTGCATCTCGACATGCTCATTGAAGAAAACCTTCAGAGGGGCATGCCGCCAGAGGACGCGCGCTACGCGGCGCTCAAGTCGTTCGGCGGGGTGGAACAGGCCAAGGAACAGTATCGTGACCTTCGCGGTTTCACCTTCATCGATAGCCTGCTGCAAGACCTCCGCTATGCCGTGCGGGTTCTGCGCAAGAGCCCAACCTTCACTTTGGTTGCAATTCTCACCTTGGCCGGAGGCATCGGCATCAACACCGTCTTCTTTACTGCCTTTGAAACCGTGGCCTTGAGGCCGGTGGAGGCGCAAGACGCGGGCAGGATGGCAAACGTTTATCGCTCAACCAGAGAAGACCGGTACGGCGATGGGTTTAGCTACCCGGAATATCTCTACTACCGCGACCACAATCAAGTCTTTTCCGGGCTGACGGCGGAGGCGGGGACGGAGCTTACCTTGAGTGGAGCCCCGAGTGCGCCCAATCCCGGCAGTCTTCTCGGCGGTGGGATTTCGGCCATCGCCGGGTTCCAATTTCCACAACAGATGGCCGGCAGCGCTGAATTCATCAGCGGCGCGCTTGTTTCCGGTAATTATTTTCGGGTTCTGGGAATCAATGCCGTTCGAGGCCGGACCTTCGTTGGAGGGGAAGGGTTGACGGCGGGCGATTCGCCGGTGGTTCTGATCAGCGAGAATTTCTGGCAACGCCGCTTCAACTCTGACCCGAAAATGCTGGGGAGCGTGCTCAAGCTGAATGGAATGCCGCTCACTGTTCTCGGGATCACGCCCAAGGATTTTGTCGGGACGTGGCAGAACGTTCCTGATGTCTGGCTGCCCATGACGATTGAGCAACAAATCGAGCCGGGAAGCAACTGGCTTGAGAACCGGGACGAAGATTGTTGCAGCCTTCATGGCAGGCTGAAACCGGGAGTGACGGCTGAGAAGGCCCAGGCTGACATGACGGTTTTGACCGGTCAACTCAGGAAAACCTATCTTTCCGGTTCAAAGAAGGGCCAGCCGGTCACGATTACCATCACGACCGGTTCGATCTTTGACATTGGCCGGAGTCCGCAAGCGATGCGGATTATCTTGCTGGTTCTGGTCGCGGTCGGCCTAGTGCTCTTGATTGCCTGCGCGAATGTGGCCAGTCTCCAACTTGCCCGGTGTGCCGCGCGGCAGAAGGAGATTGGCGTCCGTCTGGCCTTGGGCGCGAGCCGCCCTCGGTTGGTACGCCAGCTCTTGACGGAAAGTATCCTGATTTCGCTGGTGGCGGGAACGGTGGGACTCTTTTTCGCATGGGGTGCGCTCCGCGTGCTTGTCTCAAAAATCTCCGACTCGTTGCCGGTGTATTGGGGCATCCTGGCATTCCGCGTCAGTCCGGACCTTCATGTGTTCACCTATACCGTACTGGTTTCACTGGCTGCGGGCTGCGCATTCGGTTTAGTTCCGGCGCTGGAAGCTTCGAAACCGAACCTGATCTCAGCATTGAAGGAAGAAGGCGCTAGTTTTGCAGGGCGCATGGGACGTTCGCGTTTGCGGTTTCTGCTCGTGGTTGCCCAGGTGTCCGTCAGCATGTTCTTGTTGATTGCCGCGGGCCTTTTGGTGCGGGGTTCCAGCCGCGCCTTGAAAATCGATCCCGGATTCGAAACCAGGAGAGTTCTGGGGCTCGACGTTGAGTTTCCGCCGGGCTTGCGGTACTCAAGCGCCAGGCAGGCGGCATTGCTCCACCAAATCATGGATCGGTTCGGCACGGTGCCTGGAGTCATCTCCGTCACCGCCGCCAATCCGCCGCTGGCGGGAGGGCTTCGAACAACCGCTGTCTCTATCGGTGGGCACAAGCTGGCGTCCGGCGGCCATCCCCTGGAGGTGTATTACAAGTACGTCACGCCAAATTACTTTCAGACCTTAGGCATTCCGATCATGCGCGGCCGGGTCTTCACCCGCCAGCAAGAATCGGCGGGTATTGCGGTGGTGGTCATCAGCCAAGCTACGGCAAGCAGGTTTTGGCCGGGTGAGGATCCTATCGGTAAGCAACTGACGCTGGACGCCAAGGATGAATTTCACGGTCGCAACGAACCGTTCCCGAACTCTCTTTCCTGTGAAGTCATCGGAGTAGCGAAAGACGTGCGCGGCGCATGGCTCAGCGAATTTGACAGTAGCTACATCTATCTTCCCACGCCTTTGGACCGGTGGAGCGGCCCGCTGATGGTGCGAACCCAGGGAAATCCGCAGGCATTGATGGATAGTCTCGCCACCCAGGTCCAAAAAGTGGACAGCAATCTTGTGGTCTACGCCGAATCGCTGGAAGGCTTGATCACCCAAAATCCATCGTTTGTGTTTTCCAGAGTGGGGGCAATTCTTTCAACGATTATCGGTCTCCTGGGTCTGCTACTGGCCTCGGTGGGAATCTTCGGAATGGTGAGTTACGCCGTCGTTCAGCGCGTGCACGAAATTGGCGTGCGCATGGCGCTGGGGGCGAGAAAGAACGATGTTCTGAGGTTGATGGTCGGTGACAGCATGCGGCCCGTAACCTGGGGGATAGGTCTGGGAGTTGCCGTGGCCCTTGCCGCTTCAAGGGTTCTGACGTCGTTACTGTTTGGACTGAGTCCTTTCGACCCGGTATCGTATCTCGCGGTCTCGGCATTCCTGCTTGCGGTTGCGGCGCTCGCCGCTTATATCCCGGCCTTACGAGCAACGAAGGTTGATCCCGTGGTGGCACTGAGGAATGAATAGGACAGGTCCTTTTGCGTGCCTTGGGCGCCCTACACCGTTCGGCGAAGTGAACACAAATGGCCAGATTCCAAGTTCTGATTTCCCGTTTCTGGGCGTTGCTTCGAAAAAGCCGGATCGAGAAAGAACTGGATGAGGAACTGCGTCTGCATCTCGACATGCTCATTGAAGAAAACCTTCAGAGGGGCATGCCGCCAGAGGACGCACGATACGCGGCGCTCCGGTCGTTCGGTGGAGTTGAGCAAGTCAAGGAAGCCTATCGTCAGAGGCGAGGACTGGTGATGCTGGAGACCCTCGTCCAGGATACGAAGCAGGGTTTCCGGCTGGTGCTCCGCAACCCTACATTCAGCGCCACGGTGATAGTGGTGGTGGCATTAGGAATTGGCGCGGCCTGCGTCATCTTCAGCTTCGCGGAGGCGGCGGTGCTTCATGCCTTGCCATACCGTAATCCTTCCGGACTGGTGAGCGTCTCCATGACCGACCTCAAGGCCAGCGGGGAGGGCGGGGGCGTATCGATCCCGGTTTTTCTGAACTGGCGCGAGAACGGAAAGAAGATTGGGCAGTTTGAGGTAACGAAGCAACTGTTTCAAACCTTGGTAGGCGGGAATGAGCCTGTGCAGGTGGTTGGCGATCAGGTTTCCGAAGGAGCATTTGAAGTTCTAGGCTTCAAGCCGATCATCGGCCGTGGGTTCCTACCTTCTGACTATAAGAGGGGCAGCGAAGCCGTAGTCATCTTGAGCTACTCGTCGTGGCAGGAACTCTTCAACGGACGGAACGATGTAATCGGGCGGTCTGTCAGCTTGGACGGCGTTCAACACACGGTCATCGGCGTGATGCCAGCGCCGTTCATGGTGCCGGAGTCCGGCGATTTGGAACGTAGTTACTGGACTCCGCTCGTCTTTACTCCGAAACAGATGGCGGACGTGGGTGACCGCTCTCTTGACGTTTGGGGAAGGCTTAATCCCGGAACTTCCGCAGGCCAGGCCGAGGCTGCGCTGGCTGTGTTGGCAAAGCATGTCTCCCGCAACTCGACTTCCCCGTGGAGCTCGAAATGGCGACTTGAAGCAGTGCCGCTGGTAACGAAGGTGGTGGACGACTGGCGGTCAGTTCTGATCCTTTTATTTGGGGCCGTAGCTTGTTTGCTGGCCATCACCTGTGCCAATGTCGCAAACCTTCTGCTTGCCCGGGCCAGCAACAGAGCGACGGAGATTGCCGTGCGCGTCGCGGTTGGCGCGGGCCGCTGGCGTCTGATGTGCCAATTGCTCACGGAAAGTGTGATCATGGGTTGTCTGGGCGGGATCTGTGGCATTCTGCTCGCCCACTGGGGAAACAGAGTGATATTTCAGCTCCTCCCCGTGAAGCTTCAGGCCCCCAACTTCCGGCAAATGGGAATCGACCCTCTCGTTTTAACCGGCACGCTGGTCATCTCGATATTGGTGGGGGTTCTGTTCGGCCTCGCGCCCGCATTGAAGGCCACAAAATTGGACCTCGTGGAATCTCTGAAGGAAGGCAACGCGAGCTTTTCCTCCAATCGCGGGCGTATGACGACGCAAGACTTGTTCGTGGTCTCCGAGGTAGCCATCTCCCTGGTTCTATTGGTCGGGGCGGGTTTGTTGGCTCGCAGTTTTCTGAAGCTCGAGCACGTCCAGTTAGGCTTTCAGCCAAGCCAAGTCCTGACCATGCGCGTGCTTTTACCGCAGTATGAGTATGCGAAGAAAGAGCAGCAGATCGCAGCGTACCACGAGCTCCTTGAGAGGATTCGTTCGCTACCGGGCGTTCAAAAGTCAGGTTTTGTCACGCCACTGCCCCTGGATCGGATCAGTGCCACGGTAGAATTCCCGGCGCAGCCGGGAATGGCGAGTCCGCACGGTGCTGACGTGCTGTTCTTTGGATC
>JBOGKI010000132.1:0-9515 GCA_050745605.1 Terriglobia bacterium
GGATCACACCATTCGTCTGATTGCCGGCGCCCGGCGGTCAACCCGAGGCCGCCTGGAGATCTTTGTGCGGCCCATGATGATTCCGCGTTCTGCAGCTCTTGCCGCCGTCAGCGGCTCCATCAACGGCATCCTGCTGGTGGGAAACAAAGCGGGACACACGCTGGTCACTGGCCGGGGAGCAGGAGGCGAGCCCACCGGCGTCGCCGTGGTTTCCGACGTGGTGCAAACGGCGCGCGCGATTCTGTCAGGGGGATTGCGCGAGTCTTTGGGTTACAGTGCCTGGCGTCGGGGAAAGGTGCTGCCACCGGGCCAGAACGTGACTTCCAGCTACCTGCGCCTGGTGGTCCATGACCAGCCCGGGATTCTGGCCAAGGTCTGCACGGTCCTGGCGCAGCACAAGATCAACATTGATTCGGTACTGCAGGAGCCGGCGCATCCCAAAAAACAGCTCCCCTTTGTCATGACGCTTGAGCCCACGGAGGAGAAGAACATTCGTCATGCCGTCTCCCGGATTGCGCGCTTGCCATTCCTCGCTCGCCCGCCCCTGCTGATGCCTTTCGCCGAAAGCTTCTGAAGAAGCGCAACAGTGTTCTAACGGCGGTCGGAGTCTACCCTGGAAGGGACGGCCGGTTTTCGGCGCTCCCTTCCTGCGTCAGGGCAGGCTCCGAGCGCCGCTACAGAGAAGGGCGTCGCTATCATTGGCGATCCTCAGTAATTCGAGGCCTGATTTCCAGCAGCCGGTTCCTCGACCTGGAAGTCAAACGTATCGCCCGGCGAAATCTTGCTTCCGGGCGCAGGAGACTGCGCCAGAATGGTGCCGGCAGTGACCGCCATGGCTGGAGCTGGAGTGACCTTCCCAACCTTGTAGCCCGAGGTTTCCACCTGCTGGCGGGCCTGGGCCAGTAGCATTCCGGTGAAATTCGGGCAGAGGACGGCGGCGGGCTTATCCCCAAGCGAGACGAGGAAATTCACGGCGGGGCTTCGGACTTCAGTACTCGAGGGCGGCGGCTCCTGAGCCAGGATTTGCGCGTCCTCGGTTTGGTGGGAGTAAACCTCAGCTACGTCACCCACCGTCAGCCCCTTCTGCACGGCCAGGATTTGCGCCACGCGCAGGCTGGAGCCGATCAGATCAGGAACCACCACGCGTTGCGCTCCGAGGCTCACCAGAACGTGCACGTGCTGGCCCTCTTTGACGCGCGTGCCAGCCGGCGGCAATTGGGAAAGCACGTCGTTCGCTGGAAATTTGCCACTGAAGAGCTTGTCCTCCACCTTCACCACCAGCCCCAGGCCGCTGGACAGCGTCTGGGCGCGATCCAGGTTCATGCCGACCAGGTTGGGAAGCGTCTCCTCATTGCCCTTGATGGTCAAACGGATGGTGGTGATGGCGCTGATCAAGGCGACGCAGACCAGCACCGTAAACAGGAAGAACATGCGGAAGAGCGTCTTGATGCGTTCAACCAGCCCCATGTCGCCGAATCCTCAGCCGGATTCTACCATGCTTGAAGAGCGGATGACGGCTTCGCCGCCGCTACAGGTCGAAATCTTACCGGGCACACAGGCTCTTGGCGCCGTCCTCCAACAACCTCGACCTGCGGTAGTGGGGCAGTTTGCTGTAGCGGCGGGCCTCGCGGTGGAAACCGCCGCTGGCGGCGATTCTGAGTCACTTGGAAGAACAGGTGGTGACCTCCGACTACACGATCCGCTACCAGGGGAAGATCTACCAGATTGCCCGAGCTGACATCCGGGCGGGGTTGCGAGGCGGCCCGGTGCGGGTGGCGCAGCGCCTGGACGGGAGCTTGGCGGTGAAGTTTCGAGAGCATTACGTGAGCGCCGCCGCATGCCCACCCCAACCCAAGGCGCCCCCACCGCCGAAGCCGGTGAGATCGAAAAGGCCTCCCTCCAAAGACCGGCCGCACCTGGATGAAAGGCTTCAACCTGCAGAAGAGCCCTCCGTTAAGGAAAAACAGGGAGAAAGATCAAAGACAAAAGCGGAACTTCTTACTGTGCTCAGAACGGGAACTTTCTACTTTGCTTTGACCCACACACCTGAGACTCTGCTAAGATTATGAAGCCAAGGGTATGATTCGAGGTTTTGGCGTACTGGGGCTGCCCCGCCGGGCCGGTAGAGCATGGAACTTCTTCTCAACTTGCTGTGGGTGGTCATCGCACTGGGCAGCTTCGCCTGGTGGCGGCGGGTTGTCGGCATCGGTCGCAGATCGCGCGGTCGAGTCGAGCCGCTGCTGCCGCTCGTAGCTCTGGTTTGCGCGCTCGCCATCCTGTTCCCCGCCATCTCCGTCACCGACAATCTTCACCCGGAGCTATTCGTGGCGGAGGACGGCGCCGCATCGCGTCGGGCGATGGCGGCGGTAGCCGGAGCCGGCCACGCGCTATTAAATCGCCCCGGCCACGCTTCGCCGCCCGTTCTGCTCCCCAGCTCGACTTTGCCCTTTAGTTCGGCGTTGATCGGGCTTAGCGTTCGTACCGGTAATTTCCTCCCTCTTTCCGCAACACCAACCCGGCTCTTGCCGAGCCGAGCTCCTCCCAGCCTCTAACCGACAATCTGAAACTTCCGGCTGAATGTGAACCCAGCGCTTTTGGTGCCGGGACCGCGCCGTTTTTCATCGCGGCCTTCGTCCTTCTGGCTCGCCTGACGCGGCTGCCCGGCCAAGCGGATGTCAGGACATGGAGTGGGCTATGAGAACCTCGTATTGGCTCGGGTGCGCGCTCATCCTTTCGATCGCAACGGGTGCCAACGCGCAGACGCCTTCGCCCTTGACATGGAATCAGGTGCGCCAGCGCTTCGAACAGGACAACCCCGAACTGCAAGCGGGCGAGCTCGACATCAGCGAGTCGAAGGCCGAGGAGATCACCGCTTATCTGCGCCCCAATCCGGACGTGACGGTATCGACGGACGGCACCCAGATCGCCCCCTATCAAAACGTGTGGCAGCCATTCACCGGCACCATGGGCGTCATCGCGCTGAGCTATCTGCACGAACGTGATCACAAGCGCGAACTGCGCCAGCAGGACGCCCGGGAAGGCACAGCGATTGCCGTTTCCAGCGAGGCGGATTTGGAACGAACTCTTCTTTTCAGTTTACGCAGCGCCTTCGTAGGGACCCTGCAAGCCAAGGCCGTTTTGCAACTCGCCAGAAGTAATCTGGGCTATTGGGACCAAGTACTCCGCATCAGCCGCGACCGGGCGCAGGCGGGAGATATCGCCGGGATCGATCTGGAGCGCCTGGAGCTTCAGCGTATCCAGTTTTTGTCAGACGTACAAACCGCCGAGGTCAATCTTCGGACTGCGAAAATTCAGCTCCTCATGCTTCTGAACGATCGAACGCCCGTGGCCCAATTCGACGTAGCCGGGCGATTCGATTTCAACGATCAACTGCAGCCGCTGAATGATTTCCAAAAACTGGCGCTGGCAAACCGGCCCGACCTGAAGGCCGCGATGCAAACCATCGAGCAAGCGAAGACGAGCCACAAGCTCGCGGTTGCGGACGGCTCGACGGATCCAACCTTCAGCGCGTGGTACTCCCACAACCCGTCGTTCAACAACCCATACGATTACCAGACCCTGGGGGCGAGCGTGAACATACCCCTCCGCATTTTCGACCGGAACCAGGGCGAAAAGCTGCGCACGCAACTGGACATCAACCGCAGCCAGCGGCTGCTGGATGCCAAGAAGGCCCAGGTCGTGAGTGATGCAGACTCGGCGTATGCGCTGGTGAACAGCGATCTGATCCTGCTGCGCCCTTACAAGGCGAAATATCTGCAGCAGGCCGCACAAGTTCGGGACACGGTCCGGCTCTCGTACGAACACGGAGCCGCCTCCCTACTCGATTTTCTCAGCGCCGAGAGCGACTTCCGCAACATCCAGCTTAACTATCTGAATTTAATCGGATCCTACTTGACGGCTGCCGCCCAACTGAATCTTGCCGTCGGACAGGAAGTGATCCAATGAAAGCCAAATTCGCACGCATCATCACCGTGGCCGTTCTTTGCCTGATTTCAGGCTTCGAGCTTGGCTGCAATCAAACCAGGGCCAATCAGGAGCGCGCTCAAGCGCAGGGCGCGGCAAATGGCGCTGTCGCGTCCGGCGCATTCTACGTCGCGCCCGGCGCCGAGGACATCGCGACAATGACGATCAAGCCCGAACCGATCCCGGAATATCTCGACGTGCCCGCGCAGATTCAAGCCGATCCGACGCTCGTGGTTCGCGTTTTCACTCCAGCCGGAGGGCGTATCACGGAACTGAAAGTTCGCCCCTGGGACCACGTTGTCAAGGGACAGACCCTGGCCATTCTCGATAGCAACGATCTGGCGCGAGACGTCGCCGACTACCATAAGGCGCTCGTCGATAGCCGGGTGAAACAAGAGGCGCTGGCGCGCGCCAGATTTCTGTTCGCTCACAGCGCCATCGCGCGAAAGGATTTGCAGCAGGCGCAGGGCGACGCGGAAATGGCCCAGGCCGAAGTGCAAGCAACACGCGCGCAGATACAAGTCTTCGGCATGAATCCCGACGACGCCGGAAACCAGTTGCGCGTTGTGGCCCCGCGCTCCGGAGTGATCCTGGACGTAGGCGCGGCACAGGGCGAATTCTCGAACGGCATGAGCGCCCCGCAGCCGTTGTGCACCATCGGCGATCTCGACACCGTGTGGGCAGTCGGCGATCTCCTTGAAAAGGACTTCACAAGTGTCAAGGTCGGAGATCCTGCAGACCTTACCCTGGTGGCTCTTCCCGGAAAAACATGGAAAGGCCGCGTGAGCGTGATTTCAAGCACTGTCGATCCGATCACGCGAACGCTGCGGTTACGAGTGGTGCTGCAAAACGAAGCTGACAAGTTGCGGCCGGACATGTTCGGGACGCTGCGTCTGGTCCGGGCGAGAGGCAGAGGCGTGGTCGTCCCCGACACCGCGGTGCTGCGCGAAGGAACCGCCTCTTTCGTTTTTGTTGAGCAGTCAGCCGGCCATTTTGATCGCCGCCCAGTGACGCTGGGCAGCGAGGTTGGGACCAACCAGGTTGAGGTCACGAGCGGACTCAAGCCGGGAGACACCGTGGTGGTGGAAGGCGCTGACCTGTTGCGCTCCGCGGCTGCGGGCCCGACAGGTTAATAAGAATGAAATCCATCGTTCACACTCTGCTTCGCTATCGCGCCGTTATGCTGATGGTGCTTGTTGCGTGGCTGGCCGCCGGCGTCTACGCCTTCCTCAAACTCGATATTGAGGCCTACCCGGACCCATCGCCCCCGCTCGTTGAATTCATCACCCAGAATCCCTCCTGGTCCGCTGAAGAAATGGAGCGGCAGGCGACCGTGCCCGTGGAAACGGCGCTTTTTGGCATTCCGGGCTTGCAGTATACGCGCTCCATCAGCTTGTTTGGACTGAGCGATGTGAAGCTCTATTTCGATTACGGCACGAATTACTTCATCGACAAGCAGGAAGCGTTGAACCGGCTGCAGGAGCTTACCCTTCCGAATAATCTGACGCCGCAATGGTCGCCGTGGTCGCCGATCGGCGAAATCTATCGGTACCGTCTTGACGGTCCTTATTCGCTGAACGAACTCAAGGCTACGGAGGATTGGTACGTCCGCCGCGAGATCAAGCAGGTGCCAGGCATCATTGACGTGACGACTTTCGGCGGTACCACGCGGCAATATCAGGCTGAGGTCGATCCGCAGAAACTGCTTGAATATAACGTCACGCTTCCCCAGGTGCTGAATGCGGTGAGCGCCAGCAATGCCAACGTAGGCGGAAATTACCTGACGCTCGGTAGCCAGAGTGTCAACGTGCGCGGCATCGGGCTGCTGCAGACGATGGATGACATGAAAAACGTCATCATCAGTGAGCACAACGGCGTGCCGGTATTTTTGAAGGACGTGGCCAGCGTTCACGAAGGTTACCAGCCACCTCTCGGCCGCGTCGGGATCGATAAGAATGACAACATTGTGGAAGGCATCGTGCTCTTGCAGAGGGGCGAGCAATCGCTGCCCGCGCTTCGCTTGTTGCGGCAGAAGATCGCCTTGCTCAACAGCACTCTGCTGCCGCCCGGAATGAAGGTCCACACCATTTACGACCGCACCGATCTCATCCACATCACCACCCACACGGTCGAACACCTGGTGATGCTGGGTCTCGCCTTGGTCACGGCTTTGCTGCTGATTTTCCTGGGTGACGTCAGCGTTTCCCTCATTACGGCGTTCACCATTCCGGTGGCCATTCTCTTTGCTTTCAGTCTTATGGTGCTCAGCGGCAATTCGGCGAATCTGATTTCGATAGGCGCCATTGACTTCGGCATCCTGGTGGATGCGGCGGTGGTGGTGGTGGAGAATATCCATCGCCGGATGCGAGCGCGCCGGGCCAATGAGCCGGTCTTCGACGTGATCTCCGAGGCCACAGCCGAGGCGGCAAAGCCGGTGCTCTTTGCGACGCTCGTCATCCTGGTTGCTTTCCTGCCGTTGTTCACGATGCGCGGGGTGCCGGGAAAGATCTTTGCGCCGATGTCGATCACCTATGGCTTCGCGCTGACCGGCGCGCTGCTCTTTGCGTTGCTCTTCGCTCCGGTACTCACTTCCTGGACGGGAAAGAATGCGGCCTCCAAGCCCGCTGAAACGCGCATCGTGAGTTGGCTCCATAGAGTCTATGCGGCTTTGCTGCCGAAGGCCCTCGCCCACCGCGCCTGGGTGGTGGGAGTGATGGGCGTCATGCTGGTCATCACCTTTTTCGTCATGAAGGCGGTGGGTGGAGAATTCATGCCCAAGTTGGAAGAGGGGAATCTCTGGGTGCGCGCCACGCTTCCGGTGGACATTTCGTTGGAGGCGTCGTCGAAGATGGCGGACGAAATCCGGCATATTCTGAAGGGATTTCCGGTGGTCACACACGTGATTTCTCAAGTCGGACGGCCTGACGATGGAACCGATGTGACGACCTTCAACAACATTGAGTTCTTCGTTCAGCTCAAACCAGAGGACCAATGGCCGCACGGCCTTACCAAGCCGGACCTGATCCGCAAGATGAACGCTCAACTCACGCGCTTTCCGGGCGTGGCGTTTGGCTTCTCCCAGAACATTGAGGACAACGTGGAAGAAGCGATGTCGGGCGTTAAGGGCGAAAACTCCATCAAGCTCTTCGGCGAAGACATCGACGTGCTGGCCGAAAAAGCCGGGGGGATCCGCGACGTGATGGCAAAAGTCCGGGGCATCAAGGACCTCGGCATCTTCCAGGAAACCGGCCAGCCCGAGCTCACCGTCGCTATTGACCGCGAGGCGAGTGCGCGCTACGGATTGGCGGCCGCCGACGTGAACGCGGCGGTTCAGGCGGCCGTAGGAGGCCAAGCGATCACGCAAATTCTGCAAGGGGACCGGCGCTTCGACTTTGTGGTGCGCTACGAGCGGCAGTATCGCGCCAATCCCCAGGCCATCCGCAATATCCTCTTGCCCACGCCCGATGGCGGCCGAGTGCCGCTCGCGCAGGTGGCACAGGTTCAAGTGCGGCAGGGCGCGTTCATGATCTACCGCGAGAATGGCCAGCGGTACATTCCCATCAAATTCAGCGTGCGCGGGCGTGACCTGGCCTCGACCATTCAGGAGGCGCAGGCGCGAATCAAGGCTTCTGTTCACCTGGCGCCCGGATATCACTACGAGTGGGCAGGTGAATACGACAGTCTCCAGAAGGAAGAACGCCGATTGGCGGTGGTGATTCCGATCAGCCTGCTGATGATTCTGGTACTCCTCTACACGCTGTTTAACTCCTGGCGCGACGCGATGATTGTGCTGGCGGCTTTGCTGTTCGGAGCGACTGGTGGAGTGATTTCGCTTCTTGTGACGGGGACGCCGTTCAGCATCTCAGCGGCTGTGGGTTTCACTTCTGCGCTCGGCGTCGGAACTCTGGGTGGTTGTGTGTTCCTTTCTGGCATCCGCCGCGTTGGCGCACACGCTGACGCCAGTGATGCGAGATCTAAGGAGGCAAGCGGGAAAGCGAAAACCTATCCGTCCATCCGGCAGGGGGCCATGCTAGAGTTTCGTCCGATTCTCATGGCGTGCCTTGCCGCAGGATTGGGGCTTCTGCCCGCTGCAATTTCTACCGGCATCGGCGCGCAGGCTCAGCAACCGCTGGCTCGCGTCGTGGTGGGCGCCATGATCACCACCATTATCGCCATCCTGTTTTTGATTCCTGCTTTCGCGAGCTTTGAGCGGAAGGCGGGCGAGGCGGAGAGCTAAAACGCCTTCGCGATCCAGCCGCCGCCCAGCACCTCGTCTTCAGCGTAGAAGACAGCGGCCTGGCCGGGGGTGATGGCGCGCTGCGGCTCGACAAACTCCACCAGCGTCTGGCGATCGGATTGAGCGGTGACGCGGGCGGACGCGGCCACGTGCTTGTTGCGTATTTTAACGCGGGTATTATCTATATGGTTAACAGAGCTCGGTTGAATCCAATTCACATCTCTCACCAGGCAGCTTCTCTTTGACAACTCATCGTTGGTTCCCACCACCACGCGATTCTTCTGGCGGTCAATGCCGACGACGTAGAGCGGAGATCCGGTTGCAAATCCCAGGCCCTTGCGTTGACCCACGGTGAAATTGTGAACACCCTGATGGGTGCCCAGAGCGCGGCCATCGGTGGAGACGATTTCACCCTGCTGCTCGTTCCTCTTCTGGCCGTGTTCGGTGAGATAAGCGTCAATAAAATCGCGGTAGGTGCCGTTGGGTACAAAACAGATTTCCTGGCTCTCCGGTTTCTCCGCCACCGGCAGTTTTCTCTCGCGGGCGACGGCGCGAACCTGCTGCTTGGTCATATCGCCCAGCGGGAACAGCGTGTGGGAAAGTTGCTCCTGGGTCAGGCCGAAAAGGAAATAGGACTGATCCTTCGACGAATCTAACGCCGCAAAGAGTCGATAACGGCCGGTCGCCTCATCGCGGCGGACACGGGCGTAATGGCCTGTTGCAATGCAGTCCGCGCCGATGGCGAGCGCCGTGTGCACAAACTGCTCAAACTTGATCTCGGTATTGCAGCGGCTGCAAGGGATGGGAGTTTCGCCAGCCAGGTACTGCTCCACAAACGGCCGGACGACCGTCTCCTCAAACTTGCGTTCGTAATTCACGACGTAGTAAGGGATGCCGAGAAAGTTGGCCACCCGTCGCGCGTCATAGGCGTCGTCGAGCGAGCAACACCGGCCACTTGCCTGGCCAGGACGGACAGCGCTCTCCTTGCCACCTTGGAGCACAGGCAAGCGGCGCTGGTTCCAGAGCTGCATCGTCAGCCCGACCACGCGCGAACTGTCACTTGCGGTGTTCGCGTTGTTATAGTCGGCTAGAATGGCGGCGGCAGTTGAACTGTCCACGCCACCGCTCATGGCCACGGCGATTGTCATCACTAAGAGTCCTTATGAAAACAGCACATCCCGGATCGTTACAGTCGAGGGTGTTGCGCTACGGGGTACCCCTTTTGGACGGGCCAAGGCCCGCCCCTACGTCTACCGACGCCTCAATGCCGGCTCTTTCGGAGCCGCCCAAAAAG
>JBOGKI010000133.1:0-9507 GCA_050745605.1 Terriglobia bacterium
AATGACGCGCCCATGGTCTGCTGATCTCCCGAAAGTCCTTAATAGCACGTCGTGAATTCATTCGACCGGAAGCGGCCCGCCCTGAAACGATCTTAAGGGCAGCAGCACTACCTCTTTAGACCGCTGAGGAATTGATGCTTTAGGCAGGTGGGCAAACGCTAAACCTGCCGAGCTTCACACGCGCGACCGTGGGCTGTGTGTGATTGAGGCGCCGGTGCGCCATGTTCGGCGTGTGAAGAGACGGATTCGCCGTATATTTTATGGGCAAGAGCGACTCTCCCTTTCTGCTGGTTCCGTTTCTGGCGTTGGTGGCGCTGATTTATCCTATGGCGCTCAATGTGCGCACACCTGCCGCCGCGAGAGAATCATCGCCGGACACGCGGTTGACAACGAGCGGGAAACAGGGTCAGGTCAACCCAGCTAAGGCTGACGGCGGACATCACCGGGCGGCGCAACTGATCGAAGAGTATCTCGATGCTCAGCCGGGAGCCCCGGAATGGAATAAGAAGGACCCGCGAGCAGGATACACCCTGGATTTAATAATCGCCACCGTACCCGACCCCATCGACTCGAGACTCCCTTACTTTTTTGATTCCTTTCTCGATTCTATCCAGTGGGCCGGCGAGTCGGCGGGCTACGTGCTGGACCGTTTTGATATTGCATGGAGAGAGCGGCCTGACGGCAACAAGCAAGCTGGTGATCCACGACACCTCACGGATTACGAGCGGGAGCCCAGCATCCTCCTCTTCCGGAATCCTGGCGCCCGCAAGCTCCTATTGGTTTTCCTGGTGGGCGAAACGCCGACGAGTGGAATCCACAAACTGGCGATGGCCAGCGCGCTTCAGCAAGTCGCCAGCTTCTTCCCATGGGGCCCTGACCACAGTGAGCTGCCAAATCCGTTCCCCCAACCCGTGGTCTCGGGCTCGGCGAGTGTGATCAAGGTCCTGGGGCCGTCGTTCTCAGGCTCCTCAGCGTCCCTGGAGTTTGCGCTTCAAGCGTGGCTGGAACAGTCGAGCAAGCTTTCCGGCGCCCGCCAAATCCGGTTCAGGATTGTTTCCGGCACCGCCACAGCGGTGGCGCCTGAAGACTTCGCCCAAATCGGCAACGGAGACCAGGCTTCGTTCAATGCGGTTGTGCCACCCGACGCGGATTCGATGCAAGAGTTGATCGAATATCTCCAGAGTTTCGGCCAGCACAAGATTGCGATTCTTTCCGAGTGGAACACGGCATACGGCCAGCGAGTGAGGAAGGCAGCGGCCAAGGCATTTCCGGAGGTGCTCACCTTACCCTTTCCGTTGCATATCTCGCAACTGCGCACAGCGTCAGAGAAGGCGCGACGTTCCAAGCAGCCAGCGACGTCGGATGTCAGTCCCTCTGCCTCTGCCTCGACCCCGCTGCCGCTGTCCGAGGAAGACAACTTTACACCCAAGGAGACGCCCCCGTTCTTCTCTTCACTGGAAGCTTCGTCTGCTCAATTGGTTCTTTCAAACCTACTCTCGACGCTTTCCCGAGAGGATATCCACGCGGTCGGCATCCTCGCCACCGACGTGCGCGACACGATCTTTCTCAGTCACGAAATCCGCCAGCATTGCCCGGCGACCCTGCTGTTCACGCTCACCTCTGACTTGCTCTACACCCATCCGGACGCAAGCTCCTCCACTCAGGGAATGCTCTTCGTCACGCCTTATCCGCTGTTCAATCTTAATCAGCTCTGGACGCCGCCATTCGCCGGCCGCAAATCCAGGCTTCAATTTCCGAATCAGGCCGGGGAGGGCGTTTACAACGCCATGTTGGCCCTGCTGGACCGGGAACAGGACATGCTAGAATACGGTCCGCCCTTTCCTGGGTTCGGAGTGGCGGACCGGCGCCCGGCGCTATGGGTGATGGCGGTGGGCCGGCAGGGGCCGCTGCCGGTGAAGGTGTTGGACTGGTCGGACGCCAAAGGTTACACCCTTGCGGTAAGACGGAGGGCGGGTCAGGCGAGACCTCATAACGGAAAACGCAAGCCGACGGCCCGGGGTGTGTATACACCGGAAGCCGTCTTCGCCGTCGTGGTCATGAGCCTCTTCCTGTCGGCATTGTCTCTGCTTTTGATTCGGCAATACGTTCCCACGACGCTGCTCAAGCCTGCGGGCCGCAGCAACTGGCTTGCGCGACAAATGGGCGACCCGGTCTCTCCTCAGTACCGCCCGCAATCGCGCTTGTATCTCTTTGCGGCCTGCGTCGCCTTGGTCAGCTTTTATCTGCTGGTTCTGGCCGCATTCTCGTTGCCGGGAATTGCCGCGTTCAGGTTGGGGCTTAACGTGGAGTTTCCGGGCTGGCCAAGTCTGGTGATATGCATTCTCGCCATTGGGGTGGCGACGCAGATCGGAGCGATCGCGGTTTTGGGCCATGCGCTCTGGACGGCGCCCCTCCAACAGACTAGGCTTCCCTTAGAAGTCAGAGCCGTTATTCTCAGCGGTTCCCTAGCCGGACTCTTCTTGGCGCTCTATCTGGCCGGGTCCTGGCTCCGCACCGCTTGGCAATCACGCTCAGAAGGCTTCTTTGTGTACCTCCGGGCCTTTGACTTGGGAAGCGGGCTGTCGCCCCTTGTCCCACTGTTCTGCGTGGCGGCGGCGGCGTTTCTGTGGGGATTCTGTTCCTTTAGACGCCTGAGGATGATTGACGGACTGCAATCCGTGGAATCACGGAACCCTGATGCTCCCTTCAGCTCGTTGTTGGACCTCGGGACAAACTCGTTCGCCGGCACCACCGACCTGGAACGAAGCGTTAGCGATCTGCTGGAAGGCGCATCCGCAGTATCCACCTGGTGGTATGTGGCTATGCTGAGCGTGGCCATTCTAGCGGGCTTCTACTTCTTTTTTTACCGTTTTGTCCGTTCCTTCGAGAGCGGCGCTTTCTTCATCCTCTTTGGGTCAGTCTTTTTCATTGTCTACTGGGGTTTAGCCATGGAGTTCGCTCGCTTGTGGCTGCTCTGGCGCCGGTTTTCACGGCTTCTCCGGCGCCTTTCCTGGCACCCCATGCGGGCGGCTTATGCGCGATATCACAAGCGCTTCCAAGGATTCTTCAGGGTCGACTTCGCCATGCCCCCGCCGACGTTTACTGTCCTCGGATTTTCTGTCGATCAGGCTGAGCAGTTGCTAATTTCAGCCAAGGTTCTCGCTGCTTCAGAATCTGTTCAAGGCTCCGACCGGGGGGAACTCGACCAGTGGATTTCAGACGGCGAGCCTGAAGTCCATAGCGCCGGGCAAAGCCTTTCCGCCGCCTTGAGGGCCGACGCCCAGGGAGACTGGCGACTTTCTCTCGTGAAGCGGTCCGAGGCGCAACACGCTCTGGCCAAATTAACCCGGGCGCTTGCGCGGTTGCTGGAACCGCACTGGCGCCTGCGCGGGCACCCCTCTCCGTTGGCTGATGAAAATCCGCAGGTAAATAGCTTCTTGGGGCTTGGAGAGGAGTTCCTGGCCGGCCGCGCTGTCCTTTTCATCTCCTATGTGCTTCCTTCGCTGCGGAACCTCGGCGCTTTCGTGCTGACTGGTCTGTTACTCATGCTGTTTTCGGTAATTGCTTACCCTTTTCAACCTCGGGACCAGTTCCTCCTTTTCAATTGGGTGGTAATCCTCTGCTTCGTTGGCGCGGCCCTGGTTATTCTGCTTCAAGTGGAACGGGATGTGGTGTTGAGCCTCCTGAATGGCACAGCTCCAGGCCAAGTGACGGTGACGCGCCAATTCGTCTTCCGCATATTTATGTATGTTCTTCTTCCTGTCCTGGCGCTGTTGAGCGCCCAGTTCCCCGCTACGGTGGGGCAGATTGCATCGTTGATTGGCGTCGCTGCGGGTCACAATTGATAACCGTCGCTTCCGGAGGGCAGGGGTCTGTCTGGCGGTTAGGGAGATAAGACGGGAACATCTTCCCGGGAGATGGTCCCGCGCCGGACCAAGACTCCCAGGCCCACGATCGAGTCTGGCCGCGAGGTCAGATACGTCGTTCGCCATGAAGTCGGACGTCTTGAGGCTCTACCACGTCGCTTGGGCGGGACCAGTTTGACAACGGGTGTTACTTGGTCTATAAAATCTCACCCGCATAAGTTTCTCTCGCGGTTCTTACTCAGGTATAAATCTTGAATGATTGAGGCTGAGTTGAACGATAAGGTGCACGTCCCGAGTTTCAAAAGCTTCGTGATTTCCGGGCCCTTACGGCGCCAGATCGACGCGCAGGCCGGAAAGTCCCCCGCGCCTATCCCGGTCATCATCAGCTTGCGGGACTCGAAGGACCATCCCGAACTGGGCGTCCAGCCGGCGAAGGGCAAAATTGAAAAATTCCTGACAGACAACGCCATCAGCTTCAACGAAAGTGACTTTTACATCTTTGCCTCACTTCTGCCTGATGATATTGGGCGCCTAGCGCAACTGGCGGATTGGGTTTACCAGATCTGGAAGGACGAAACGACCTACAGTCATCTCCTTCGCTCAGCCGACACTGTTAAGGCTACGTCCTGTTGGCGCACCTTCGACGCCAAAGGCAAGGGGATTACTTGGGCGGTCATGGATACCGGCATCCACGCTGAGCACCCCCACTTCGAGGCGCAAGGAACGGTAGACGCAGCTCTCGGCCGCAACTTCTCAATCTCGCACACGCTCGATGATCTAAATGGCCACGGCACGCACGTCGCTGGCATTATCGCGGGTATAGCCGCGGTCCGCACGAACGGCAAGCCTTATCGTGCAGCGGCTTTTGTAGAGGAACAGGACGACCCCCAGATGATCGATTTGAGTGCGGCGCCTTCCGGCATAGCGCCGCTCGCCAAGCTGGTCAACATCAAAGTCCTGAACGACGACGGGACCGGGTCAGCCTCAGCAGCGATTCGGGGCCTTGAGTATCTGCGGAAGTTGAACGATGTGAGCCTGGCGATTCGGGTGGACGGCGTCAACATGAGCCTTGGCTACCCCTTTGATCCCCAGAGCTATGGATGCGGCTACAGTCCACTCTGCCAGGAAGTAACGCGGGCGGTCGATTCCGGGCTGATGGTCATCATCTCTTGCGGAAACTGGGGTTATGGCCGGGTGACGCTCGACAGCGGGCAGCAGGTTGGGGTCTCGATCGGCTCATCCATCACCGATCCCGCCAATACCGAGGCCGCGATTGCCGTGGGATCAGTGCACAAGAGTGCCCCGCACCGCTATGGGATCTCTTACTTCTCGTCGAAAGGTCCGACCGGCGACGGCCGCACGAAACCGGACCTCGTGGCGCCCGGGGAGAAGGTGGTATCATGCTCGATCCACCTGGATCAAGGCTACGAATTCGAAGAAGCGAGCGGCACGAGCGCCGCTGCGCCGCACGTTTCGGGCGCCATCGCCGCTTTTCTCTCCGGCCATCCGGAGTTCCGGGGAGATCCGGAGAGCGTAAA
Organism: Terriglobia bacterium; assembly: GCA_050745605.1. Lineage (GTDB taxonomy): Bacteria > Acidobacteriota > Terriglobia > UBA7540 > UBA7540 > CALCEB01. The sequence goes on from JBOGKI010000133.1 coordinate 5,405, forward strand.
GCAAATCTTTCTCAAGACAGCCACCGACCTGGGCCGCGACCGTGCCTATCAAGGCGCAGGTTTGGTGGATCTTCTGCGCGCAATGATGTCAGTGTGACGAGAAGGGAGCGAGACTCATGGGACGCTTCAAGCAATTCCATGATCCAGAGCTTTCGATTTGGCAGTCAGCGGTGGAAGAGGTCGAGGCCAAGCAGTCCGCGGGCCCTCAGACCGAAGATGTGGGCGCCACCCCTGTCATCACAGGACGCCCTGACACTCCGGGCTCGATGGTGGCGGAGGCCACAGCATACTGCCACGCTGTGGACAGCGGCAAAACGGTGGCCGATGTAGCCGTCGGGCCAGTGGCAACCGAAGGATTGATTCAAACTGCCGGATTCTGCTCGCTAACGGCGCTCAAGTTGGCCAAGGCCAAGATTCTGGGCAACCAGGCAGACGAGCAGAAATACAATGACGAGCTCGCCAAGTTCGGTGATTGCGATCCAAGATATTCAGAAGCAGCCGCTAAGTATTCCGAGTACTTCGTGGCTCAGGGCAAGCAGATCCCTTACATTGTCTATCAAAATTTGAGCGATTTCGTCATCGACGGCAAACTACCCGCCAATGCCAAAGTCGCCGTGGTGGGGGACTGGGGAACCGGCCAGGATGCAGCCAAACTGGTGTTGAGGCAGATTGCTGACAAAAATCCGGACGTGGTGATCCATCTCGGCGACATCTACTACGCCGGGACGCAATTTGAGGTGACCAATTACTTTTTGCAGCCTTGGCGGCAGATCCTAAACCTTGGCGAGAGGCCCATCCCGACCTTCACGCTGGCCGGCAATCACGACATGTACTCCGGAGGCGTGCCCTATTACCAATTGATTCAGCAACTTGGCCAGCCCGCAAGTTACTTTTGCCTGCGAAGCGCCAACTGGCAGTTCATTGCGCTCGACACCGGATACCATGACCATAACCCCTCGGCAGCCGGCTCGGGCGCCACGTACTTGCAAGACACCGAGGTGGCATGGCTCGAAGACAAGATCAAAAACGCGGCTGGCCGTCGCACCATCCTGCTCTCACACCATCAACTCTTCACCGCCTTTGACTCGATTGACCAGCAGGAGATCAACCTGCGGCTCTATTCGCAGGTATCGTCTCTGCTGCCCCAGATGGCGCTGTGGCTGTGGGGTCACGAGCATAATTTCGTCGTCTACGGCCCGTTCCGGAATTTGGCACGGAGCTGTTGCCTGGGGCACGGCGCTTTTCCCGTTGGTGAGGACGAGGTCGCCTCCCAACCGAAGTACCCCGACGTTCCCTTGCTCAAGAATGCGGACGGCAGCGACATCCGGTTGGACACCACCAACGGCCTGTTCAATCACGGCTATGCCATCATTGAGCTTGGCGCGGGGTCAGGCGCCATCTCCTACTACCAGGACAGCGACGAGGACACACCGGTCTTTCAGCAATCCTTGACCTGATCAACTGGCGCGGACCGGGTCGAAGAGTCCTGGCTATGCCCAACCGAGGAGCCTTATGGGGCGTCTAGCGTCTCCCATAGAGAATATCAAAGGCCACTACGCTGTGGCCATCATCGGGTCCGGCTACGGTGCGGCCATTGCCGCGTCGCGACTGGCGCGCGCCGGACAACAGGTCTGTGTGCTGGAGCGAGGGCGCGAGTTTCAGCCCGGCGAATACCCGAACCGGTCAACCGAAGCAATCCCGGAAATTCAGGCCCATACGCCCGAATGCCCGCAATGGGGCTCGCGGCTCGGTCTCTATGATCTTCACATCGGGCCCGACATCAATGTCTTCGTCGGATGCGGCCTGGGCGGGACGTCGCTGGTGAACGCCAATGTGGCTCTGCGGGCCGAACCGAGGGTGTTTGACGATCGGCGCTGGCCACCTGAGCTCCGCAACCCGCAAGCGGCGGACCGGACGCTGGAAGTGGACCATGCGACACCACTCGAGAAGGACTACGAGCGCGCCGAAGAGATGCTTAAACCCACGCCGTACCCTGAAGGCTTTCCCGAGCTTCCGAAGCTCCGCGCCCTCGAGGAATCCGCCACGAAGCTGGGTCAGAAGTTTTACCGCCCTCCTTTAAACGTCAATTTCAGCATCGACGGACCAAACCATGTGGGCGTCGAGCAACACAAGTGCGCCAATTGCGGCGATTGCGTCACCGGATGCAACTACGGGGCAAAAAACACGCTGATCATGAACTACCTGCCGGACGCCTGGAACCACGGCGCCGAAATCTTTACTGAAGTCTCAGTGCGCTGGATCGAGCGTCGAGATGGTCAATGGTTACTGCAGTGTGAGATTCTGGGCGCCGGGCGTGAGAAGTTCAAGGCGCCCTTGATTGGCATCGGCGCGGACATCGTGGTTCTGGGCGCGGGAACGCTGGGCTCGACCGAGATCCTGCTCCGATCAGCCCAGCACGGGCTTGCACTTTCAGATCGCGTGGGCGAGCGCTTTACGGGAAACGGAGATGTTCTTGCATTCGGGTATAACACCGCCCAAGTGATTAACGGCGTCGGCTGGGGCCATCACGTGCTCGGCCAGATTCCCCCCGTGGGACCGTGTATTTCCGGAATCATCGACATGCGCCGCCAACAGCGGCTTGAGGACGGAATGGTGGTGGAGGAAGGTTCACCGCCCGGGCCGCTTGGCGTGTTTCTTCCGGCAGGATTTAAGGCTGGCGCGGAAGTGGCCGGCACTCTGGAACCGGTCGCCGCGACGGAGCGAATCCGCGAAAAGGAGCGCGAGTTCCTGACCGACTTCGCCGGGCCTTACCACGGAGCTGTGAATCATACCCAGACTTATCTGGTGATGACCCACGACAATGGCAGCGGACGCATGCGCCTCGATGAACGAGACAACCTGGTGGTGGAATGGCCGGGCGTCGGTGACCAACCGATTTTCCAACGCGTGAACCAGAAGCTGACAGAAGCCACGGAGGCGTTGGGTGGCACGTTCGTCCACAACCCGCTATGGAGCAAGCTGCTCCACAGCAATCTGACCACGGTGCATCCCCTGGGCGGTTGCGTTATGGCAGGCGATGCCGCTGGCGGCGTGGTGAACCACAAAGGGCAGGTGTTCTCGGACGCCGCAGGAACCGCGGTCTACGACAGCCTCTACGTTGCGGATGGGTCCGTGATCCCGCTGCCGCTGGGCGTCAATCCTCTGCTCACGATTTCGGCCGTGGCGGAGCGTTCCGTGGCGCTCATGGCCAAGGACCGCGGCTGGCAGATTGACTACCGGCTTCCCTCCGCGCCGCGGGCCGCTGAGCCGGTGAGGGTGGGTATCGAATTCACCGAGACCATGGAGGGCTACTTCTCCGCGCTCGTGAAGACGCCCTCGCCGCCGCTTCAGCTTGACGCCAGCTACCAGCGCGGAGCCGACCAGGGTAAGACCGATAATTCTCCATTCATGTTCACGCTGACCATCGCCAGCGAAGATATGGACGACATGATCTCAAACCCGGCGCATGAGGCGCGCATGGTGGGCACGGTCACTGCGCCGGCGCTTTCCCCGAAACCGCTAACCATTGCCGGGGGCCGCTTTAACCTCTTCACCGTTGATCCCAACAATGTTGACACTCATAACATGCGCTACCGGATGAAGATGGTGACGGATGAAGGCCGCACCTACTACTTTGAGGGTTTCAAGGTCACGCACCCCGATTTCGTCTTCGACGTCTGGCCGGCCACCACGACGCTTTACATCACTCTCTATGACGGTGAGCGCGCAGCAAGCCCGATCCTCGGCAAGGGTCTGCTTAGAATTGCGCCGGCGGACTTCGCGCGCCAGCTCACCACCATGAAGGTGACGAACACCGGGAGCCTTGCCCAGCGCGTCGCAGCGCAAGCAAGGTTTGCCCGGTTCTTCCTTGGCCCGCTGTTTGACACCTACGCTGATCTCTTCGTCCGTCCCACGGTTTTTAACGCTGATGCTCCCGCTCGTCAGAAGCGGCCGCTGCGCGCTGCTACGCCGCAAGTTGCGTTTTTCAAGGCGGAAGACGGCGTGGGATCGCGGCTCACCCGATATCAGGGGGGTAACAAGGGGCCCGTGATTCTTGTGCACGGTCTCGGAGTTTCGAGCCTGATTTTCTCAATGGATACGAT
>JBOGKI010000134.1:0-9427 GCA_050745605.1 Terriglobia bacterium
GGGAAACGCCGGCCGAGGCTTCCAGATCGAGGGCCAGCCTCCTGCGGACCCTGAGCATATGCCGAGTGCAAACTACAGCGTCGCTTGCCCGAATTACTTCCGGACGATGGGCGTCCCCGTGCTCGAGGGGCGGGAGTTCACGCGCCAGGATAGACTGGGCTCGCTCGGAGTGATCGTCATCAATGAGACCATGGCCGGCCGCTACTGGCCCAAGCAGGATCCCGTCGGCAGGGCCATCCGGCTGGGTGGTTCAGACGGCCCGCGCCTTACCGTGGTGGGCGTAGTTGGAGACGTGCATCATTGGGGACTCGATGAGGGAATACAACCTCAGTTCTTCCGGCCTTACACCCAAGCCGCCTGGCCGGTGATGAACATCGTGGTTCGCAGCACCAACGCTCCCGCTACCTTCGCGCCGCGCATCAAGAAGGCATTGGCTGAGGTCTTGCCGGACCGTCCCGTCTCCGGGGTCGAGACCATGGAAGACATTGTGCATGACTCCACGGGCTCGAGACGCTTCCCCATGCTCTTATTGAGCGCCTTCGCCTTTCTGGCGTTGTTATTGGCCGCGGTAGGAATCTATGGCGTCGTGGCGTACTCGGTTTCCCAACGCACGCATGAGATCGGCATCCGCATGGCCCTGGGAGCGCAAACGCGGGACGTGTTGGGGCTCGTCTTGAGTGAAGGGATGACGTTGGTCTTGACCGGAGCCGGGGCAGGCGTCGTCGCGGCGCTGGGTCTGACGCGGCTCATGGCAAGCCTGCTGTATGGCGTGAGACCCACCGATCCGCTGACCCTCGCTGTGGTTTCGGTGACCCTCGCCGCGGTGGGATTGCTCGCTTGCTACGTGCCAGCACGGCGCGCGGCACAGGTTGATCCCATGGTGGCGCTCAGAGACGAGTAAGTTGTGGTAAGTGAGAAGGTGTGAATTAATCGCCAAAGGTTGCTGTAGCGGCGCTCGGAGCCTGCCCTGGAAGGGAGCGCCGAATTGATTGAGAACGCGACAGCGGCGGTCATAGACCGCCGCTACAGCCAAATTTGCTCACACCTTCTGCCCGCTCATTGCCGGTCGCTTGCTCGTCACTTGCCACTTACTTATTGATGGCGCGAAACCGAAAACGGAGGGAAGGTGAATCATGGGCGCACTATCCCAGGACATGAAACCCGGTTTACGTTTTGCCGGGATCAAGAATGGAAAGGCTCTTGAAGTACGACCGATAGAAGCCCCGGTCGCGCGTCAGGAGCCGGTCCGTCTGGCACAAAGCATGCGCCCCGATCAGGAAGTCCGCAGCTACGCGGGATCGCTTGCCGCCGCGCCTTCTGTAAGCCTTCCACGCCTCCCCGGCCTTAAGAGCTGTTTCAATCGTCATCGGGCTGAACTCGACGCGAAGGCGGTCCAAGGCTTGGCGCGCTGCGGCAGCGGACGGAAAGAAGCCCGAGACTTCAGCCCACACCGACTCACAGGCCAACAAGCTGCCCTGGGCCAGCGCCGCTCGCACGGCGTTGGCGGAAGCCGGGCCGAAGGTGGGATCTGGGCCCAACAGGTCCAGCAGGACACTGGTGTCCAGGGCGGTGATCATTCTGGCTCTTTGCCGCCGCGAAGCTGCTGGATAATCTCGTTCGTCGGACGGCCGAGTTTCAGGATCCCGTACAACTCGTCCACCGCGCTGCGGGAATCGGCTTTGATGACCACCAGCCGTCCGCGGTCTTCTTTGACCTCGAGCACCTGGCCGGGCCGGATTCCTAAACGCTCTCGCAAGAGCTTGGGGATGGTGACTTGCCCCTTTTCGGAGACTGTAGTTTTCATACCTTAATCGTATGAATTCCTACAAGTATTGTCAACCAGGGCGACAGGATATGCTGGCTTAACATTTGTCAGCATCGCGTGATACCGCTGGATCCGATGGGGGCGCTCAGAGACCAGTGAGTTGTGGCAAATGAGAAGGTGCGAATTAATCGCCAAAGGCTGGTGTAGCGGCGCTCGGAGCCTGCCCTGGAAGGGAGCGCCGAATTGATTGAAAACACGAGAGCGGCGGTCATAGACCGCCGCTACAGCCAAACTTGCTCACACCTTCTGACCACCCATTGATGGCTCGCAACCGGAAAGGGAAGGAAGGTTAATCATGGGCGCAATCTTGCAAGACCTGAAATTCGGCCTGCGCATGCTGGCAAAGAATCCGGGCTTCACGGCCATTGCCGTGATCACGCTGGCGCTCGGCATCGGCGCGAACACCGCCATTTTCAGCCTGGTGAATGCCATCCTGCTGCGTCCGTTGCCTTATCCACAGGCCAACCGCCTGGTGATGATTTGGGAGACCGAGCCCAGCGGTCCGGGGGACTTGTATCCGGCCACCGGCCCTGACTTTGTGGATTGGAAAGCCCGAAATGGCGTGTTTGAGAGCATAGCGGCGGGGACCGGGACTGGCGCGTCGCTCATGGGGACTTCAGAACCATTGGAGCTTAACGGCCTTGAAGTCTCGCCCGAAATGTTTCACGTCCTGGGCGTGCAGCCGTTGGCGGGCCGGACCTTCGCCCAAGATGAGACCCAGCCCGGTCACAATCATGTCGTGATTCTCAGTTATGGTTTGTGGCAGCGCGCCTTTGGCGGCGATCCAAGCGTTGTCCGGCGGAAAATCACCATGGATGGTGAAGCCTATGACGTGGCCGGCATCATGCCGAGGGATTTTAAGTTCCCGCACATTTGGGGGCGACAACCCGAATTCTGGACGCCTTTAACCCTCCAGCAGCCCAAGTGGAGGCAAAGCCGCGGCAACCACTGGATATTCGTGATCGGACGGCTGAAGAAGGGTGTTCCACTCGAAAAGGCCCGCGCCGATATGGAAACTCTCTCGCAGCGGCTGGCCCACCAATACCCCGACACCAATACCGGGGTCATCGCCAAGGTCGTGAGCTTGCGGGACCAGTTGGTGAAGCAAGTGAAGCCCGCGCTGCTGGTGCTCTTTGCAGCCGTCGCTTTCCTGCTGCTGATAGCCTGTGTAAACGTGGCGAATCTCTTGCTTGCAAAAGCCGTGGGGCGGCAGCGGGAGATTGCCATCCGCCTGGCCGTCGGCTCAGGACGTGCCCGTCTCATCCGCCAACTGCTGACGGAAAGCGTTCTTCTCTTTTCGCTTGGGGGTGTAGCGGGGCTTGTGGTTGGCTGGAGCGCGTTAAAGATGCTTCTTCATACTGCGCCCACGGGATATGTTCCGGGCATGATGCAGGTCCATCTGGACGGTTGGGTCTTCCTTTTCACTTTCCTCATTGCCTTTGTAGCGGGCGCCCTGGCCGGCCTGTTTCCGGCCCTGCAAGCGTCCAAGCCCGATCTCCAGGAAAGCCTGAAAGAAAGTTCCAGGTCGGTCGCGTCGCCGCATCACCGCTCACGCAGCGTGCTGACGGCTGCTGAGATGGCGCTGGCCCTGATGATGCTGATCGGCGCCGGCCTGGCCATTAAGAGCCTCGTCCGCTTGCTGGGCGTCCAGGCGGGTTTCGATCCCCATCATGTGCTCACCGCCAGACTCTCCTTGCCCGATGCGAGATATCCGAAAGCGGCCCAGACCACTTCCTTCTACCGGCAACTGCTGGAGCGCGTTCGGGCGCTTCCTGGCGTGACGTCCGCTGCCGTGGCCAGTGAGCTGCCCCTTCAAGGGGGAAGCAACGGCGTGGTCTATATCGAAGGCCAGCCCATCCCCAAAGACATGTGGTCCAGTCCTCTGGTGGAATGGTGCAGCGTCACACCGCGATATTTCCTCACCCTGCGCATCCCCGTACTCAAGGGGCGGGATTTCACGTTGCAGGACGTCGAAAAGAGCCCGAAAGTTGCCATCATCAATCAGACCATGGCGCGCCGTTTTTGGCCCAACCAGGATGCTGTGGGCAAGCGTTTCTCCCAAGGTTACGAGCACCCGGATTGGATCACGGTCGTGGGTGTGGTGGGCGATGTGCGGGAATTCGGCCTCAACCACCCGCCAATTCCGGAAGCTTATTACCCGGAGTACCAGAATGGTGATTCCAGGATGGCTCTGGTGATCCGTTCGGCCACAACGCCACTTAGCCAGATATCGGCGGTTCGGGGGGCGATCCATGGCCTCGACCCGCAATTGCCGGTTTACAGACCGCGCACTCTGGACCGGATCGTCTCCGAATCCTCGGCACAGCAGCGGTTTGTCGCGTTGCTACTGGGGCTTTTCGCCGGGCTGGCTCTGGTGCTGGCTTCGGTGGGCATCTATGGCGTCATTGCCTATTCGGTAGCGCAACGAACGCACGAGTTTGGCGTCCGCATGGCGCTTGGGGCGCAAGGCCAGGACATCTTGAGGATGGTGGTGGCGGAAGGCTTGCGGCTGGCTCTGGCCGGGGTTGCCGTGGGCCTGGTGGGAGCCTGGGCGTTGACGAGGTTTCTTACCAGCCTGCTTTTCGGAGTGAAGCCCACCGATCCGGGAACCTTTGCGGCAGTATCTCTCGTACTCATCAGTGTGGCGCTGTTTGCATGTTACATCCCGGCGCGGCGGGCCATGAAAGTGGATCCATTGATCGCATTGCGCTACGAATGAGGCCGTCAGCAGTCAGCCGTGAGCTATCAGCCATCAGCTATCAGACATCCGGCAGGAGTGAGAGTGAGAGACTTCCACGAGTTGAACGTCTGGGAAAAGGCTTATCAGTTGACCCTGGATGTGTACAAAGCGACCCGGAGATTCCCCAAGGAAGAACTCTATGAGCTAACCAGTCAGCTTCGGCGCTCGGCAGCGTCAATTCCTGCCAACATCGCGGAAGGATGTGGAAGAAACGGAAGCGCCGAGTTTACCCGTTTTCTACAGATTGCAATGGGTTCCGCAAGTGAGACAGAGTTTCATCTGCTGCTGGCAAGGGACATTGGCCTGCTGAGCCATCCTGAGCACGACCAGCTTTCGCAGCAGGTTGTGGAAGTGAAGCGGATGCTGACCTCACTTTGGAAGAAGTTGAAGGCCGGTGCTTAATGGCCTGTAACTGCTTGCTGACGGCTGAAAGCTGATGGCTGATCGCTTGAGGTAAATCATGAGCACACTTTTCCAGGACCTGAAGTTCGGCCTCCGTACGCTCGGCAAGAACCCTGGCTTTACCGCCGTTGCCGTGCTGACGGCCGCGCTCGGCATCGGTGCAACGACGGGAATCTTCAGTGTCGTTAATGCGGTGCTGTTGCAGCCCCTGTCCTACGCGAACCCAAAAGGACTGGTGCGAATTTACACGGAGTTTCCAACTTTCCCGCACGGTGGCTTGCGTCGGTTCTGGACCTCAGGCCCCGAGTATTTCGACCTGAAAAGGGACACGCGATCCTGGCGATCGATTGACGCCTGGATCGACACTGGAGCGAACATGGCAGGGTCCGCGCGGCCCATTCGGGTTACGAACGCCTACGTGACCGGTGGACTGCTGCGCACTCTGGGTGTTCCTCCAGCCTCGGGACGCCTCATCACTCGCTCGGATGATGCCCCCGGCGCGCCGTTGGTCGCCGACATTTCGTACGGCCTCTGGAAACGCGCTTTCGGGGGTGACCTTGGGATCATCGGGCACGACACGCTGTTCAATGGAATCAAGTGCACCATCATTGGAGTGATGCCCCGGGATTTTCATTTTCCTCCGGGTGAGGCTGATCCGCCCGAAGTCTGGGTGCCGCTTCAACTTGACCCGGCGAAGCCGGGTGGCCGCGGCTCCCACAACTTCTATTTGCTTGGCCGGCTCAAGCCGGGCGTTACGACGCAGCAGGCCCAAGCTGAGTTTCAAAGTCTTGTCAACGCTTGGGGCAAAGCGGGTTCAGCCAAGGAGCATCACTTCGACCCGAAGAATCACACGATTGTCAGCTACCCTTTGCAGGAGGAGGTGGTCCGCACCATTCGCCCGGCGATTGTAATGCTACTGGGGGCAGTCGGGTTCGTGCTGCTTATTGCGTGCGGCAACGTGGCAAGCCTGCTGCTGGCACGCGCGGAGGCACGCGAGAGGGAGGTGGCCATTCGCAGCGCGTTGGGGGCGGCGGGATTCCGGTTGCTTCGACAGTTCATTACCGAAGGGATCCTGCTGGCCCTCGCCGGAGCCGTTGCCGGATTGATCCTGGCCGAAGTGGGGCTGAGAGTGATCAAGGCCACCAATGATGGGAGTATCCCGCGCCTTGGCGACATCGGCGTCGACACTGGCGTTCTGCTTTTTACCCTCGCCGTTTCAATTGTCACGGGAGTGTTCTTTGGCATGACCCCCATCGTTCACCTGCGGCTGGGTAGCCTCCACGACCGGTTGAAGGCTGGGGGCGGGCGCGTGGCGGGATCAACGGCGGCTCAACAATTTCGCCGCGGTCTGGTGGTGGCGCAGATCGCGCTGGCACTGATGCTGCTGATTGGCACGGGCCTGATGATTCGCGCTTTCTGGAAGCTCCAGCAAGTCGATATCGGTGTGAATCCAACCAAGCTCATCACGATGCAGGTCAATTTGCCGCGCGCCGTCTATAAGAAGAACACAGCGATCGATGGCTTTTGGACGCGGCTGCAACAAAGGATGGACGTATTGCCGGGTGTTAAATCTGCGACTTTCGCCTCCGGCCTGCCGCCCGGTCGCCCGCCCAATGACAACGATACTCAAATCGAAGGCTTCGTGCAGAAGCCCGGCGCCCCATTCCTTCAAAACGTCGAATATTACCAGGTGGTGGGACACAACTACTTCCGCACCGTGGGCGTTCGCTTGATCGAGGGACGGCTGTTTGATGATCGTGATGGCCCGGGCGCGCCGAACGTCGTGATCATCAACCAGACCATGGCTCGCATCTTCTGGGGAAACCAGAGCCCGATCGGGCGCCGCATCCGTCCCGGCTTCACGGATCCCTGGTGCACCGTGGTCGGCGTTGTGGCCGATGTGAAGAACGCCGGCATCGACAAACCCGCCGGCACCGAGCTCTATCTGCCCTACGACCAACCGCAGGGCTCAGGTACAAGCGGCGTCTCTCTGATTCTGCGCACCGCGGGCAATCCCACGGGGATCGTGGGCGCGGTTCGCGGTTTGGTGAATAACTTGGATCCGCAATTGCCAGTCTCGAAGGTACGGACCATGGACGACATTATTCTGGCTTCGCAGTCGCGTCCGCGGTTCCTGACGGTGCTGTTGACACTATTCGCCAGCGTGGCGTTGATTCTGGCTGCGATTGGCCTTTACGGTGTGATCTCTTACAGCGTTTCCCGGCGAACACAGGAGTTTGGTGTCCGTATGGCTCTGGGAGCACAGCAGGGCGATGTACTGAAGTTGGTGCTCAGCCAAGGGCTTCGCTTGGCAGCGGTCGGAATTGCCCTCGGGTTGTTGGGAGCATTCGCTCTGACTCGAGCCATGGCTGGCTTGCTATACGGAATTCAAGCCACGGATCCTATAACGTACGTTGTGTTCTCCTTGGCGCTGGCTTTGGTGGCCGTTTTCGCCAGCTACATCCCCGCACGTCGAGCGACGAAGGTCGATCCGATGGTGGCGCTACGGTACGAATGAAGCGGTCAGCACAAGCCCCAGAGGCCCCCGCTGCTCTCTGCGGGCGGCATCGGCCGATTGCGGGTTGCTGACGGCTGACCTCCGATGGCTGATCGCTACTTCTTAGCTTCACTGATCAGTTGAGCCACCTTGGAGTTTTGACCAACCGGTTCAATCAGGACAATGTGCCGGGCGTTGAGGTACATCCGGTCCGGCGCGTGCCATTCGTTCCCGCGGCGAATCAGAACGTTCGTGACCGCTTTGGTTTGCGGGTCAACCTTGGTCTGGATGTAAAAGACATCGGTCAGTACCGGATACGCTGTACCCGCGCCCTGCATTTTTCCGTAGAACACCTGACCGTTGTCGAGCAGCACCGCCTGATACGGAGTTTCGAACTTGGGAGCGTTATCCCTCGTCCGCCGACAACTCAACGCCGAGAGCGCGATCACGGCGAGGATACCAACCAGGAACACCTTGAGCCATCGGTTCACAAAGTCTCTATGCACAGACCCTCCTCGAGATTTCAGACTCCTCCCACTGGGGATATGCCGCAGTTTACACCCGTTGGCGGTCCGCTGTCTTGCGGCGGGCGAAGCACGCGGCGCCTAACAGTCCACTCCCCAACAGCAGCAGCGTGCCCGGCTCGGGCGTGGGGTCCGACGGTGACGAGTTCGAGGCTAAGAGTCCTTCATGGGGAACGGAAATCACGTCCAGCGTGACGTTGGTGGCGTTGTATACCACCCCGAATTCCTCGGTACCGCCATTGAAGGTCGGGGTGTTGACCGTGGAAAATGTGCCGCTCACCAGGCTCGCAGTCAGAATCTCGAAGGTCTGCCCCAGGGTAGGAACAAAGCTGTTGATGAGATCGAGGTTGAGCGTCCCATCCAGGCTGGCGGCGCCGGAGATGAGGAACTGGTCGAACTGGGTTCCGGCCGCCAGTCCCCCGATATCGATGTTGAGCGTCCCCGCCGAGGTTTGCGTGTAACTGCCGCTGATGTTCTCCCTGCCGGCGGTCAGGAGTTTGTCACCAATGTTCCAGGTGCCGCTCGAAGTGGTGTTGCCGATCAGCGTGCCGTTCTTGCCGAACACCGAGCCGCCGGAAACGGTAATCCCGCCCTTGGCGGTCAGCTTGCCATCCACGGTGGTGGCGCCGGCCGTCTGCGTGTAGGTGGCGGTGGGGCTGGTCAGCGTCAACTTGCTGTTCTTTCCAACCGCCAGCGCGCCCGCATTGCTCAAGGCGGAGGCGCCATCAGAAAGGATCTGGCCCCCCCCAACGCTGAACTTGCCGGTGGCGGTGTTGCTGGCCAGGCCCACCAGCGCGTTGTTGCTGTTCTGGTCGATGATCTTGGCACTGGCCCCGTTCAGCGTGATGTTGGCCGAGTTGGTGGCGATGTCACTGGCGCTGTTGTATTGCAGCGTCCCGCTGACGCTATAAGCGCCCTTGGTGAGCGTGGTGCCGGAGAGGTTCTTGAACGTGCCGCCGATGATGTCCAGGCTATCGCCGCTGTTGACGCTGAGCGTGCCGATGTTCTGGAACCCCTTGGTGCTGGTGTCGATGAGGAGCGGAGCACTTTGATTCGCAAGGATCGTCCGGTCGTTCACCAGTCCCATCATGCCGTTGCCGATGTTGCCCGAGCCTTGAATGGTGATGGAATTGGTCAGCACGTCCGTGCTTGCCGTTGCCGTAATGTCGTTAGCCGCGTTGTTGGAAAGGGTTAACTTGCCCGTCCCCGAAAGCGTGGTGTTGCCGGTCAGCACCAGTTGCGTGGCCGTGCCACTGGAATTGAGGCTCAGCGTGCCGTTATCCTTGATGGTTCCCTGCACGTCGAGGGTCTGGCCGTTGTTGACCTGCAGGGTGCTGCCGGTCGAAAGCGTCACGGCGCTGGTCGAGCCGTTCAGCGCGGCGCTGTTCTCCGCCACCAGGACGCCGCCCGCCGTGGCGCTCAGCGTACCGCCGGAAATC
>JBOGKI010000135.1:0-9406 GCA_050745605.1 Terriglobia bacterium
GGTTAATGTGTTCGAGGGTTAGCCCGATCGGAGGCGGATCGGGAGGCAAGTTAGCGAAGACATCCATCAAGATGCGGCGCGACAAATCCAGGGAACGCTCAAAATAGGAATCATCCGGTCCCCGTCCCTCCCCCAGCTCCGGCTTTAATCCGCCGGAGCCAGGCGCGGACCCGCTTTCGCCGTGCAGGAGAAAACGGTCAAGGTCGGCGGGAATATCGGCGCCCAACCAACGGATGAATTCCAGGTCGCGCGGATGGCTGACGGGCGCGAAACTGAGAAAGATACGAGCTTCGACTCCATTCAGACGTTGCAGCAGCCAGACAATGTCGTTCGAATCGAAGAGCACTTGCGTCGTGAAAAAGCGAAGTCCTTTTTCGGCTTTGGACCGGACCCGCTCGGCTTCATGGGCACGGCTGGGAATGCTGATGCCGCCCAGCGTCAGTCCCAGCTTGGCCTTCCGCACCTGCCGCGCCGCCTCCACCACGCTCGGCCCGGGGTAGCGGATGGCGCTCGACTCTCCCCCCACCAGGACGACACCACGGATGCCGTGTTTGCGGCTGGTCTCCTGCATCCATCCCACTTGATCGTCTTCGTAAACCACACAGCGGTTCACAATCACTTCCAGGCCATGTTCACGGTGGATACGCTCGCCCAGAATGCGCGGCTCCACCCGAGGGACGAACTTGGCCGTGTGGGCATCGCCACGACTCTCATCATGAATTTCGGGGATGTTGATGCCATCCACCAGGTGCCGGATTTTTCCGACGTCGGTTAGAAGTGATTCAATGCCACCTGCCTTCGTGACGGGCGGCGGCACCAATTCAAACAGCGTTACGGGCACGTCGGGATTCAACAGCTTCTCTTTCAAACTCATAGGTTCTCGAAACGCGGTGCGGATTTTGCGCCTGGCCCGCAGGTGCTTCCAGCTTAGAACGATCTTGCAGCTTCCCGCAATGGAAAGGCGCGCCGGCGCCGTCCCGGAGTAAAATGCATAGGGCGTGCGCACAGACGAGGCCAACGCGAGAGAAGGCGCCAAGCGATGGAATAGATGGCTTTATGAAAAGAACCATGCAGCCCCCAAAGCGTCTGACCGGTTTGGTGCGGGTCCCTGGCGATAAGTCCATTTCTCACCGTTACGCCATGCTTGCGGCCATTGCCGAAGGCCGGAGCGAAATTCGCAATTTTTCAAGCAGCGCCGACTGCCAAAGCACGTTGAACTGCCTTCAAGGGCTGGGTGTCCAGATTGATCGAAGCAAGGAAGCGGCGACCATCGAAGGCGCCGGGTGGGGTGGACTTCGCGCGCCAGAAGGCCGGCTCGACGCCGGCAATTCCGGCTCGACCCTGCGCATGCTTTCCGGCATTCTCGCCGCTCAGCCATTCCGCTCCGTCCTGACGGGAGACGCCTCGCTTTCCCGCCGCCCCATGAAGCGCGTCATCGATCCGCTGACGAAGATGGGCGCGCGCATTCACTCCGCGCCGGGCGGCCTGCCGCCGCTTGAAATCGAAGGTGGCCGCCTCCAACCGATCCGCTATGAGCTTCCCGTGCCGAGCGCCCAAGTGAAGACTGCGATCTTATTGGCGAGCCTCTTCACAGACGGTGAGACCGAAGTGGTGGAGCCGCTGCCCACCCGCGACCACACCGAAATTGCGCTGGAACAGATGGGTGTTCGGGTTGGCCGCCATCAACGGACCATCAGCGTACGCGGGCCGGCGCGATTGGAGGGGAAAAAGCTCTTGGTACCGGGAGACATATCATCCGCCGCGTTTTTCCTGGTGGCTGCGCTTCTTGTGCCCGATTCCAGCGTGACGTTGCAAGGCGTGGGCCTGAACCCGACCCGGACAGCACTGTTGGATGTTCTGGAATCCATGGGCGCGAAAATTCGGAGAACCCATGTAACAGCGGTCCACGGCGAACCCCTCGGTGATGTTTTCGTGGAGTCCAGCCAGCTTGAGGGTGGCGAGATTCCGAAGGAAGTGATCCCCGCCCTTATCGATGAACTTCCCGTGCTGTCCGTCCTTGGAACGCAGACCGCTCAGGGACTGTCGTTTCATGGCGCGGCGGAGCTACGCGTGAAGGAAAGCGACCGCCTGAAGGCCGTTGCAGAGAATCTGCGCAGGATGGGCGCGAAAGTTGAAGAATTCCCGGATGGGCTGCGCGTGGCGGGCAGCCAGAAACTGCGAGGAGCCGGGATTGAGAGTTACGGAGATCATCGCATTGCCATGGCTTTCGCGGTGGCAGGGCTTTTGGCGGAAGGAAGAACCGTGATCCAGGATAGCGATTGCGTGGGGATTTCCTTCCCGAATTTTTTTGATGAGCTGGAAAAGATTTCAGAATAAGCGGGCGCAGGGTTGAGCGGGAACGTAGAGGCCGGCTTTAGCCGGGCACGGCGATTCCTGCGGCCTCTGCCGCGCTAAAGCGCGCCGCTACGGTCCGAGGGCGGGCATTTCTGGAGGCGCTGGAGGCCTTGGAGGAACGGGGAGCGCCTCAAGCCGGGCATGGCGATTCCTGCGGCCTCTGCCGCGCTAAAGCGCGCCGCTACGGCCCGAGGGCGGGCATTTCTGGAGGCGCTGGAGGCCTTGGAGGAACGGGAAGCGCCTTAAGCCGCACCGGAATGGCGCGATGAAGGAAGCGTGGTTGAAGCTCATGGGCTTGTTGTGAGGGCTCGGTGGGTGAGCTTTCGCCCTTGCTGATTCTGATCGTTCCATAGGTTGTGGTCAGGTGGATGGTAGGCCCACCCTTTCCGTAGACGCCGCTAATCGAAGGCGCATCTCCCTGGTTTTCGACCTTCAGGGATGGCCCTTTGAAATCGGTTTCCACGTCGCCGTGCTGCGAAACGGCATCGATCTGAAACCCACTGGCGGGCGGTAAATCCAGCTCGATTTCTCCCTGCTTCAATTGCACGACGATCGGATGGGCAAGCGGCGCGGCGGGCCGCAGCTCCACATCACCGTTGTTGCTGGAAATCTCGATGCTCTGTTTGAAGCCCTCGACGGTAATGTCTTTCTGATGGGTGGTAATTTCCACCGGCCCATCAATCTGATTGATCTCAAGTGATCCCATTTCCATGTCCAGACGTCCGCTGAGCCGCTGCGCCGTCAGATCGGTGCGGGAGGAAACGAAGTGCGTGGTCTGCGAGACGTTCTGGAACTGCACCGATCCGCTGAATTCACCGTTCACAGTCAGCATGCCCTGGACATTGGCCACGTCGACATCTCCGCCCCGGCCTTCGATCTCGACGTTGCCATTCACGTCGCGGACCTCGGTGGCGCCGCCGGTCGTATGAATCCGCACAAATCCTTTCACGCTCGAAACCTGGACGTCGCCATGGTCACTGGTCAGCGTCTGGTCGCCGGTCAGGCCATCGACGATGATGCCCCCGCGTTGCGCGGTAATTTCCGCTGCGGTCGCGGCCGGCACGTGCACGGTCAAGTCCAGCCGGATGGCGCTGCCGCCATTCGGCAGCGAATCCAGATTCGTCTGCAGCACGTAATGGCCCGATTGCTGGACCATGGAAACCTTCAACTGATCGTGCAACTTCCGCGCCTGGTCTTCACTATCGGCGCGGATGGTCTCCTTCACCACCGCATCCAGCGTGAGTTGATTGGAGGCTCGAATTTCGACATCGCCGCGGCGATTAGTGATGAGCAGGTGAGGACGGGTCGGAACGCTTTCAGAAAGCGTCTGGGTGTAATTGAAGGAATTCAGGAAGGGATTGGCCCAATCTGCACCCTCGGAATTAATGCCAACCCACGACCAGTGCCGCCAGGGATGCAGCACAACCTTGGAAACCAGCGAGCCGAAAACCAGGATCAGCAGCAAAAGGACGACCTCGGAGCCAGAGAACAGGCTGATGGGAGCCGACTGCGGATCGCGGCTGGCCTGGATATAATCGATGAGCTTCGAAATGCCCCAGAAGATAATCAAGATGGGCCAGTACCTGGCGAGGAGTGTCCACGGATGGACGGCAGGATTGAAATTCTGGTAAAGGAAGATAAATCCAACCCCAATCAGGGTCAACGCCCAGAAGATCGATCCGCGACGGTAGGATGCGTAAGCGCTCATGGTTAATGTCCCTCCTCGAAAAGAAGCCTTCAGCGATCAGCTTTCAGCCAAAGACCCGCCAGTTCCCGGTTGGTTGGTCCTTTGGAGGACTACACAACCCAGTGACACGTTGTGACGTAGCGCCGCCGTCTCGGCGGCAGTAGCAGGGGCGCGCCGCCCCGTCGGGGCGCAGACCGGAAGCATGAGCGAATGCCGGCAAGATGCCGGCGCCACCTCGCCGAAGCGTCACCCAAACCACGTAATCCTCACTAAATAACGTTTGCTGACCGCAGAAAGCTGATCGTTGACGGCTGCCAGCTTGTTTTGCTCGTCACGTGTCACTGGTTTCAACTCTCGGCCCCTCCGGCGGCCTGGGCGGACCCAGTCCGTCCACCAGGAGAAGCACGCCGAATTCAATCAACAGGACGGGCCAGGTGTGCTCAAAACCCAGGCGGGGGACCATCTGGTCGAGCAGCAGCAATATTCCCAAAGAGATAAGCAACACCGGCGCCGTCAGGCCACGCCGCCGGCGCCGCATCCTGAATCTCGTGGTTGAGTTTAGATTCTCATTCCCTGTCATGCTTCTGACCGCTTGTAAACCCCGGGGCGCGTAGTACAGACCTGTGTTTTGGGTCTGCGGTTCTTGGCTCATTTCCAAGCCACAAGCCGCAAAGCTCTTGGAAAGCAAAACGCGGCGCTATCCGCTGCCCACTGCTAAACAGGCTGTTGGATCGTGGGGCTTTCGAGCTTGGCCCGTTCGAGGTCGAGCCGGACTTTTTCAATCTCCAATTCCTTCAGCCTTAGCTCGTGCTCCATCTCTCGGGTGCGCATCTCTTGGTGCACATGGAGCTCGTGCTCTCGAGCTTTGCGGGAGTTCACGATGCTCACAATCAACACCACCATGATCACAATCAACGCTACCACCACCATGGGAATAAGGAACTGCAACGTGTCAGGGCTAAGAATCCTCACGTTAGACCTCCTCCAGATTTATGCCTTTCCAGCCGGGCCGGTTGCCGTTGAGTCAGGAAAGGCGCGTCGTTCTTTCCCGAAACACAAGGCGCAGCCTGAAACCTGATCGCTGAGTGCTGATCGCTTCTCCAGATCCTTCGCGGAGTTTACGCTGAGCGAAGCCGAAAGGCTCAGGATGGCAGCTCCGACAGACCCTCCCGGCCCTGCTAAACCTTCTGACTCATCTTGGCTTTTTCAAGCTCGAGCCGGACTTTCTCAATCTCCAGCTCTTTCAGCCTGCGCTCGTGTTCCATCTCTTTGGTGCGCAGTTCCTGGTGGACCTGAAGCTCGTGCCTCCGCATTTTTGTAAACATCACGATTCCGACGATCAAGATCGCGAACACAAACGGCGCGAGAATCCCGAGAGCCGCTGGGTTGTTGAAGATATCCACGTTAAGCCTCCTCCGGATTTGATCCCTTCAAAGAGCCGGTTCGTCCATTGAATTATTTCTTGGTTAAGGAACTGGATCCCGTGCCACTCGAAGACGACGGCGGCGGAGTGCCACCCCTGCCCATCTTGCGTTGCAGCAGGATGACGCCGATCACAATCAGCACCACCGGCCAGTACTTCCCGAGGTTCTCAAAGACGGGAATGCCAAAATTGTCGAGCAGAAACAGCACGCCCAGCCCAATCAGCAACGCCGCGCCGATCGGGGCGTTCATCCTGAAATCGCCGAGCCCCAGCCATTCTTCCAAGGGCTGCCCAAGCTGCTTGCGCTTGGCGGTCTGGTAGGAATCAATCACCATATAGAAGTAAAAAGCCGCTGCGCCCAATCCAAAAATCATGTCAAACGGATCACCCACCCGGTTGGCGATGGCGATAAGCGATCCAAAGATCAGAACTTGCACGATAGCCTTTACAATCTGCCCATTGTAGATGGCTCCGACGCCCGGAATGAATCCCAGGAACAGCGCCAGCCCGGGATTGGCCGCGCTATCGGTTCCGAGCAAAGGCGGCAGCGTGGGGCTCTGCAGGCGAGCCGCAAGGCAAGTCTCGCAGTAGACCATGCCACGCACCTCGCGGCGGCACTCGGCGCAGAGTGCCCGGCCACACTGGCCGCAAAAGCCGAGACTGTCAATTTCGGGGTGATTTGAGCATTTCATCGGGGTAGACTCCTTTGGGACCAGGCGCGGAGCACGTCGGCTACGCTTACATCGGGTGAAAATGGGGCGGATTCGGGAATTCCGGCCAACTCAATGAAGCCATTCCGGCTCCTGCCTCGCGCGCCGCCGTCCGGCGAGTTTTTCTTGCGGATCTTCGGCTGCTGCTGTTCCTGGCCGTTCCGCAATTCTCGCAGGCGGTTCTGGATTTCGTAGACCACGCGCAGGTCGTAGTAATACTTCTCCGCTCGCGCGGCCAACAGATGCCCTTTGCTGTTTGCCCGGTAGGCCCAGGTCCCCGGGTTCAAGTCTCGCAGCTTCAGCGACCGGATATTGATGTTGGCGGCATGGAGAATGAAGGAGATGGAAAAGACCGCCATGGAGACGCCGTATGCCACGCGGGGTTGGAGCAATGGCCGGATCGTACCCAGCAGACGTTCCGCCCAGGATGGTTTCCGGTGGCCGGTTGTCGCCTGGATAATCTTCGGGACCAGCCAAGGTGAAGGTACGAGCGGCTCTGCCTCCTGGCAGAACTCCATCACCTGCCGGACATCTTCGACCATTCCCCGGCATTCGGCGCACGAGCCCAGGTGCGCCTCGAATTCCGTACGCAGCGCCGCCTCCAGCCGTCTCTCCAAGTACTCGCTGATCTGGTTGACCGCTTCAAGGTGGTTCATGGTCTGCTATCTTACCCCTTCATACCTTTCATACGTTTAATGATCCTGGCAAGTTCCAACCTTCCTCGATTGATGCGGGACTTGACGGTTCCCTCGGGCGTCCCCAAAACCTGGGCAATCTCCTGATAGTCCAGCTCTTGCAGGTCACGCAGGATCACGGCTTCGCGCATCTCGGGTGAAAGCATGGCAAGGGCCGCCTGCAGGAGTTCCCGGACTTCCCGCGATTCCACTTCGCCCAGGGGATCCAAGCCCGCCGCGGCCTTTTCTTCAACCCTTTCGGCTTTGTCCTCAATCGAGTCGGTAATTCTCTCCTTTTTGGTGCGGCGATAGTGGTCAACCAGGTGGTTCCGGGCGATGCGGTTAAGCCAAGTCGTGAAGGCTCCCTGGGCGGCATCGAAGCTTTTGAGCGTTTGATAAATCTTGATAAACACTTCCTGAGTCAGGTCTTCGGCCTGAGAGGTGTTGCCGGTGAACCGGTAGCAAAGGTTGTAGACCTTGGAAGTATGCGCCCGCAGAAGGGCCTCCCACGCCGCGTCCTCGCCTGTGAGGCATCGCTTCACTAATTCCAGGTCCTGTTCCACTCATGCTCTCCTGGGCCGGCAGAGCGCCGAGGCAGGTCCTCGCAGGCTACGCTCATTTGGAAGCTTTTGGTGCATTCTATCAGAAATAGGCGAGTCACGCCGCGCCATGCCCTTTCGGCTCGCGCCAAAATGCACGTGCGCCGGGCGCGCCTCGCTTGACTTCAAACCGCCGCTTTGGCTAACTTACCAACTGGAATTGAAACGGCACATTATATTTATGAATAAGAGCCAGCGACGATGGTTGTGGGCGGCTTTGGGCGTGATCGTTCTGGTTCTAGCCATCCTCTTCGTCAGCCACAGCTCTCAATGGAAGGCTTTCCAGTGGAGCATCGTCTGGCGATCCCTAACCCACGCCAAGCCGGAATATCTGATTCTCGCCATCGCTGCAACTTATGCCACCTACGTGGCGCGGGCTTATCGCTGGCAGTTTTTCCTCGATCCCTTGAAGAAAGCTTCCGTCTGGAATCTTTTCGTAGCCCAGATTCTGGGCTTTAGCACGATTTATCTGATCGGGCGCACCGGCGAAGTGGTCCGCCCGGCTTACATTGCCCGGACCGAGAGAGTCTCCTTCACTTCGCAGATTGCCATCTGGCTTCTGGAACGGGTTTACGATGGCATTGCCGTGGTTCTGCTCTTTGCTCTGGCTCTCTCTGCGGAGCCGGTCCATCCCGCCTCGGCTCACGCTGCCCTGTCGCTCCGCCGCATGCACGATGGCGCAGTCGTGGTTCTGATTCTCTGCTGCGTTCTCGTGGCCGGATTGGTGTTGTTCCGAATGTATTCCGATTACGCTCTGGATCGTCTGCCGGGGCTTCTTTTATGGGCGCCACGAAGGTTCCGGGATCCGCTCCGCAAAATCGTTCACTCCTTCTCCACTGGCCTGGAGGTGATTCAAAACCTCAGAGATTTTCTGGCCAGCGCCGGTTGGACAGTCGTGCTGTGGTTCCTCAATGTCAGCATTTTCTTTCTGGTCATCCGCGGCGTGGGGGGCAGCCTGGCTCATCTCTCCTGGGGGGCGGCGGCGATGGCTCTGTTTTTCGGGGCCATCGGCCTCATCGTGCAGTTGCCGGGGGTGGGTGGAGGCTACCAGGCCGCCATCATCCTGGCGCTTCAGCAGATGTTTGCCGCTCCTCCATCGCAGGCGACGGCCGCCGGCATCTTGATCGGAGCCATCGTCATGCTGCCCTGCATGGCGCTTGGCGTCGTGCTGCTGCTCTATGAGGGCTTGACGTTGGGCAAGCTCAAGTCGATGGCCGAAAGCGAAAATCAGGTGATGGCCGGGCAAAAGGCCGGAGTTCACGATTAGCGGCTACGGAGCCTGTGTAGCGGTTGCAGTGGCGATACATCCTGGGATTGTCCTATGAAGTGCCCATTCTGTGGTCATCTGGAAGACCGGGTGGTGGATTCGCGGGAAGCGAAGATCGGCGATACCATTCGCCGCCGCCGCGAGTGTGCCAAGTGCGAACGGCGCTTCACCACCTACGAGCGGATTGATGAAATCCCTCACATGATGGTGAAAAAGGATGGCCGCCGGGAGAAATTCGACCGGCAGAAAGTGCTCGCCGGGCTCCTCAAGGCTTGCGAAAAACGGCCGGTTCCCGTCAGCAAACTTGAGGAAATCGTGAATGAGGCCGAAGCCTTCGTGGCGGAGTC
Source organism: Terriglobia bacterium (assembly GCA_050745605.1). Taxonomy (GTDB): domain Bacteria; phylum Acidobacteriota; class Terriglobia; order UBA7540; family UBA7540; genus CALCEB01. The sequence goes on from JBOGKI010000135.1 coordinate 9,063, forward strand.
CATCAATCGCGAACGCTCGTCCAGTGAAGTCGGCGAGCTGGTGATGAACCGCCTCAAAAAACTCGACAAGGTAGCCTACGTGCGCTTTGCTTCCGTGTATCTTGACTTTAAGGACGTCCGCGAATTCATGGATGAGCTGAAAGACCTGTTGAAGACCCGGGCAAAGTAACTGCGAAGAGGGGTATGAGGCAAGCGGGCCGCCCGTTCCTAATCGCGTTGCTCCCATACATATGCCCCGAAAATCCTGAAGGTTCGGAATCCAAGCCGCTCGTAAAGCTTTACCGCCCCGGCGTTTGAACCGGTCACGGTCAGGGTGATTTCCTCAAAGCCGCGGGTCACCAGCT
>JBOGKI010000136.1:0-9386 GCA_050745605.1 Terriglobia bacterium
GGCGTACTGCATGGCCTTCCGGGCTCGCACAAACTCGGGTACTCCCTCCGGGTTCCAGCCGTGGAATCGCGTGATCGTGGTTTCCGTTATCATTAAGCCGCCGGAGTTGATGCCGAAATCATCGTCGCTGGTAATGACGCCTGGATATCCATCCATCAGCATGCGATAACCCCGCTGCGGGGCGATGTCAAAAATTATGTTCCATCGCTCGCCGTGAAGATAACTGGTCCAGGCGTTATGCGCGATCACGATGTTGTGATCCTGCGTATAGCTTCCGGTGGCCACAAAGGCGCTGCAATTGCCGGGGCTGGTGATGAGACGGGCGCTCGCCACCTTATGTTGCTTGTCGTACCAGGGCACGTAATAATCCGCCAGCTCCTCCATGGCATTCAGCCAGATCACATCGTCCATTTCCATTTGCACGCCGCGCGCCAGCAAGCCTTTATGAATCCCTTCTATTTCCTCCTGGTACTCGGGATCCACTTTCGGCCAGATCATCTCCCGCGCTGTCCGCCGGAAAAAATCCTGGTCCTTGCCGGTTCCTCGCAGGTTGGTGAGAGACACGGCATTAAATCCATCCGCAATTTCGGGCGCCAGGAGATACCCATGCTGAAAGCCGATCTCGGACGGACTGCCTTCAAGATGGACGTACACCCAAAGGCCGCGCGAAAACCGGTAAGCCCCCTTCAGGCGTGGGTCCGATGAGTCAGGGATTGGCCTGGCCACAGGGGCCGCCTTGACCTCCGGGACTGCCAAAGCAGACAACGCATTCGCGCCGTCTCCGAGAAGGCCCATAAGCCCGCCGGCGCCCGCCATGCGTAAGAGATTTTGATTGAAGTTCCGACGGTTCATTTACTAGACCTCCCTAGGATCAGGGCGTGAGGACAACGAACACCATGACTCAAAAACCTATCGGCATCGTAGAACGGTCAGCACGCTTGGAATGACACTACCGGCACAACATCACACCAGAAACTCTTGAAAGACCTCGTTCGAAACCAGGTACGCATGCTCCGGCAAGCGAATGTGCTCACCCTGCTTTTCCAGAAAACCTTCCGCCAGCAGCCGCTCAATTCTCCAGGGCCAATCACCTTGTCGGAATTCGCGCCACCGGTCACTGGCGGGTTGAAGGCTCACGCCCTCACACTGCCGAAGACCGAGAAAGAAGTACTCCTCGACTTGCTCTTCATGGGTCAGGGCATGTGATTCCGCAATCGGCGACTGACCGTTATCCATTTTTTTGATGTAGGCGTCCGCCGAAACCTCGTTCGACCAGCGGCGGGTTCCATCAAAGGAGTGGGCCCCGGCCCCCAGCCCTAAGTAAGGGTCGAGCCGCCAGTATTTCCGGTTGTGGATCGACTCGTGGCCGGGTAGCGCGAAATTAGAAAGCTCATATTGCCGGTATCCCTCCGCAGTCAGGGATTCTCGCGCGCGTTCGTAGGCTTCGGCCATGAAATCATCGCCCGGAACCTGGGCAGCATGGTAGCGCTCTCCCTGTCGCAACACTTCACGGCCAAGACGGCTCTTCCCGTCGATCTCAAATAAATACACGGAGACATGCTCTGGCCGCAGCCTCGCCACCTGCTCCAAACTCTTCTCCCAGGATTCCTGAGTCTGGTGAGGCAACCCGCCGATCAGATCGAGTCCGATGTTGTCAAACCCGGCCTGGCGCGCGATCAACACCTGCCTTCGCGTTTCTTCCGCCTGGTGCAAACGCCCTACCGCCCGCAATTCCTCGTCGATGAAGGATTGTGCTCCAACGCTCAGGCGGTTGACTCCAGCCGAGCGAACTTTTAGCAGAAAATCCAGGTCCGCCGACCCGGGTGTCATCTCCAAAGTGAATTCCGCCAGGTTCATCATGTTGAACCGCCCGCGCAGCCGGCGCACCAACTCCACCAGTGTTTCTGCGCCAAGCAGCGGCGGCGTCCCGCCCCCGATATAAACCGAGTCAGCCGGCAAGCTCAGAAAATCCAGAAGGATTTCCCGCTGACCGCAGAAATTATTGAGACCATCAATTTCCCGGTGCAGGGCCCGGGAATAATCTTCAATCAGGTGAGCGGGCGCTACGCCCGAGCTGAAATTGCAAAAGCTGCACTTCGACGGACAAAAAGGAATCTGAATGTAAATGCCCAGATTTTCCATTTGCAGGAGGCCTGAGCCTCAGGCCTGTCGCGCTCCGTTTCCGGCGCCCCGTCGTGGCGCTGATTTGTTGCCGCTTCAGTCCGAAACAATCTTCAAGCGAACTTCGCGACGCCGTGGACCATCAAATTCGCAGTAGAAGACCCCTTGCCAGCGTCCCAGGACAAGTTTTCCTTTGTCAATCATTAACGTCTTCGAGCAACCCAGGGTGGCGGCCTTCAGGTGAGCATCGCAATTCCCATCGTTATGATGGTATTCACCGTCACGGGGAGCCAACCGCCCCAGGTAATCGTCAAAATCCTTCTGGAGCGACCAGTCATCGTTCTCGTTAATCAGGATGGCGGCGGTCGTGTGGGGTGTAAACACGTGGCACAATCCCTCCTCAATCCCCGAGCCGCGGATGGCAGCCTCGATAAGCGCCGTCATATCCTTGAATTCCACCCGTGAGCGCGTCTCAATTTGAAGCGCATGATTTGAAACGATGCGTCCCGATGCCACAGCGCCTTTCGCTACTTCCGCCGCCATGACGTCCTCCTCGCTCCTCCCCTTGCCAGTTACTCCCTCAAGCGGTACAGACAGGTCTCGTAAATCATGGCTCGGTGCCTTGAAGGCGATTATAGCAGCGGATGATAGCAGCAGACCACAGAAGTTCCGTGCCGGGAGCATGCGGGGTACAGAGGAGAAGTTCACAAGGGGCAGGCCCGAATACTGCTTCACGCCGGCGTCAGGCCACGTCTGGGGCAAGCTCCGCCGGCGGGACGTAGCGCGAACGGCTTGCCGGCAACGGGCGGCGCCGGACCGCGCTGGCCAAGCTGGCGCGAGCGCGGTGCAACCGGGACTTGAGAGTCCCTTCCGAAATGTGCAACACCTGTGCAGCTTCTTCTGTCGAAAATCCCTCCACGTCGCGCAGCACAACGGGCGACCGGAATTTGTCCGCAAGCGTATCAACACCTTCCTTGAAAATCTGGTCCATTTCCTGCTGGGTACAGGCATCCTCGGGGTTGAGGCCGGGGTCAGCCAGTAAATCCGCGAAGGTCAGTTCGGACTGCCCACCCGGTGAGTCGTCGGGGGACGCGACGGGGCGCGCTCTGCGGCTGCGCAGCCTCATCAACGCCGCGTTGATGACGATGGGCGTGAGCCAGGTTGAAAACTGCGAGCGGCCTTCGAAGTGGCGGAGGTTTCGGAACGCCGCCAGCAAGCCTTCCTGCAGAGCGTCTTCCGTATCCTCCGCGTTGCCCAGGACTTTCAGGGCCGCAGGATACAGCGCCCGCGCGTAACGGGAAAAGAGAACCTCAAAAGCTTCGGCATCGCCCCCACGCCGCGGCGAATCAGATCGGATTCTCCATTAGCTTTTGCTTCCGGGTGAGTGTTCACGGTATCCTCAACACACGTTAGAAATCCTGCTTTTGGCTCATTTCACCTTGACCTTGGGCTCCGCAGAAAGCCCGGGGCGAAGCAGATGGTTCGAATCCTGGCCTTTATCAAAATCAATTCTCACCGGCACTCGCTGCACCACTTTCACGTAGTTGCCGGTGGCATTTTCCGGAGGCAGCAGGCTGAAGATTGAGCCGGTCGCACCGGCGATGTCACGGACATGCCCAGTGTAATCGCGGTCATAAGCGTCAACATGGATGATGGCCTTCTGGCCGGAGCGCATGTTCCGAAGCTGGGTTTCTTTGAAGTCGGCGGTCACCCAAATATCGTTCAGCGGAACAATCGCCATCAGCGACTGGCCGGGCTGAACGTATTGGCCCACCTGGGCGGACCGCTGCCCCACGATTCCGTCTACGGGCGCGGCGACGGTGGTATAGCTCAGGTTAAGTTCCGCCTGATCGAGCATCGCCTTGGCCTTATCGGCGGCGGCCTGCGCCGCCAGCGCGCGATCGCGGGTGATGGCCACCTGTCGCGGCGCGGTGCGCGCGTATTTCAACTGGGCTTGCGCTTGCGCCACTCGCTGCTGCGCCTGGGCCACCTGCTTCTGCGCCCCCGCCACGCCCGCCCGCGCCGCCGCCACGGCCGCGGCGGCTCCGCGCGCCGTCTCCACGGCCTGCACGTACTGTTGCTGGGATATCTCCTGCTTGCTCACCAATTGCTGGTAGCGCTTCACGTCATCTGCGGCCTTGGCGTTGTTCGCTTCCGCCTGGCGCAGGCTGGCTTCGGACGCAGCGACCTGCTGCTCCGCGGCGGCCAAGCCAGCCTCCGCATCGCTCACCCCGGCGCCAGCGCTGGTCAGTTGCGAAGTGGTATTCACCTCGGTCAGCGGCACGTTGGCCATCAACGATCTGGCCATGGCGAGATCGTTTTCATAGGCGGCCCTGGCGCTTTCCACCGCCACTTTGTAGTCCGTCGGGTCGATCTGGACCAGCACGGTTCCAGCCTTCACGTAGACATTGTTGTCCACGGTGACCCTAGTGATATAGCCAGCCACGCGCGAGCTGATGGGGTTGATATATCCATCAATCTCCGCGTCATCCGTTGATTCCCAGCCGGCATAGTGCCGGTACAGGAAGATCGAGGCCGCCACCACGATCACAATCACGGCGGCGATCAGCCATTTTTTGGGGCGATTAGCAGGCGCCGTCACGGAGCTTTCCAAGTCAAGATCGTTGATCGCGGCGGCGCTTCCCGCCGGCGGTGCATTGGCGACCGAACCCGAAGGCCGTGCCGCGCCTTGCTCCTTGCGCGTTTCCGCCTGAACTTGTTCTTCGGTCATTTGCTTCCCTCCAGATACTGCATCGCTGCCTGTTCGGCGATGCCCATGGCTTGTGCCAGCGAGACTTTGGCGAGGTTGTGGGCGTAAAGGCTTGAAATGTAGGATTGATCGGCATTGGCTACGGATTCCTGAGCCTCGACCACTTCAATATTGTCCGCGACGCCCGCCTTAAAACGGTCTTGAGCCTGCTCCAGAGTCTGATGGGCGAGGTCCTCGTTGCTCTTCGCCACCTGCACTTGATCTTCGGCGGTCTTCAGGTTGAGCAGAGCTGTGCGTACTTGGTAATCGATCTGCGCCTTCAGGTCGGCAAGCTGATCCTTCTTCTGCCGGAGCGCCGCGTCCGCCTGCAACAATTCGCCGTGGATCTTTCCGCCCTGGAAGACAGGAATATTCAACGTCCCCTGAATGGCAAAAGTCTCGTGGGAGGTGGGCAGAGTCAGGCCGATGTCCCCGAAATTGGCTCCGAAAGACACAGAGGGATAACGCTCCGCCATCACGGCCCGGCGCGCCAGTTCCGTCGCCTGCACACTGGCCTCGGCGCTCTTATAATCCGGGCGGTTGGCGTAAGCGCGGACCAGCGCATCAGGGACGGCGATGCCCTCGAGCGGCGCAAAGGGTGTTTTGTCCGTCACCTCAAAAGCTTGTCCGCTGGGGAGGCCGATCACGCGCGCCAGTTGCAGTTTGCCGGTTTCAAGCTGGTTCTTGGCAGCCAACAGTTGTTGGCGGCGGGACTGCAATTCCACCTGCGCGCGCAGCACATCGATTTTCGGGCTCACTCCGGCATTCAACTGGTCGGCAGCCTGGTGGTACAACGCTTCCGCCGTGTTGACTTGGGCCTGGGTGGCTGCAACCTGAGCCGCTTCGGCGTTCACCTCGAGATAGGCGTTTCCCACCGCCAGCACCACCAGATCGCGCGCTTCATGGTAGCTGTATTCTGCGGCGCGGACGTTCGAGGCTGCCGCTTTGAGATTGCGGATGGCTTCGAGGTCCAGCACCGGGGCCGTCAGGTAAGCCCGCGCATCAAAGATGCTGAACGGTCCCACGATCGTCGGAATCCCCGGAATACCGGGAAAGCCAAAAGCCGCGAGGTTAATCTGCTGCCGCTCGACAAAAGACGAAGTGGTGAGGCGCGGCAGGACCCTGCTCAAGGATTGCCAGCGCTGGCCGCGCTCGGCGTTCGTATTCTCAGCATCCAGCAGGATGCCCAAGTTGGTCTTCAAACCCCGCTCCAGGGCATCTTTCAACGAGAGAGCCAACACCGTCGAAGTGGGTCGGCCCGAAGGAACACTGCCCAGAAACGGGTTTTGCGAAGAACCTTGAATATTGATCACCGCCGCCGGCGGTGGCCCAGAAGAAGAATTGGAGGCCTGCGGTCCCCCGGCCGGACCGGTCTGAGCCTTTGCAGCGGTCACCCACAGAACGAGCACAGCAAGGTCTAGCAAAATTTCCCAAATCAATTTGATGCGTTTTCGTCTCCTCATCGTCACCGGCCAATCCTCTCTTATGTTCCTTCCGCATCCCACCCCCGCCGCCGGGGAGTCTTCCGGCCGCTGCCCGATCCACCTCACGCCTCGACCCGCTCGCACATTCCTTTCATTTTCGCCCACTCTTCATCAACTCCACAATCGCCTGGGTCAGGGAACCGCCGCTTGTCAAGCCGGTGCGGTTGCGGACATTACTGAGAATCATCAATTATAGTGACAACTTTCTCTGTGGCGGCACGCTATCAGCGCCGGTAAACCGGCGGTGGCAGACCGCCGCTGCAACATTGAGCGTCACTATAATTGGTAATCCTCAAAAAGGAGAGTCAAATCGCTTTGCCGTATTCACCCCAGAGTTGTAGATGCGCGCGATGGGCCACCGGTCACGGTGAAACTTCAGGCGGGCTGCAATACCACGCCGCGGCGGGAGATTGAAGAGCGAAGGATTCAGCATATTGACGAGGATTTGACATCGTGTCAAGTCGAAATCCCGGCAGGTCGTGACTCCGTTTGGCGATTCTTGACCGCCTTGCTCTTGTATCGTCATTCCCCCGAAAGCGGCAATCGAAGGCAGAGTCAATCGGCGGTGCATGGATTCTCGCTTTCGCGGGAATGACCACGTCCGGCATGACAGCGGTTTCTTGGTTGCGGCTCGGCCGGGCCAAACCACCTGCGAAATTCTATAGACTTTCTTACTCGCGAGATTTATACTTTCGGAACCTCTGCTGCCGGAAGCCTCGCAGCGGGCGGGTGAGAAACGCGAATATGAAAATTCCATCGGCCCACCTCATTAGCTAATGCGAACGTGATAGGTTTTGTTGGATCGCGTTGTAGCGGCGCTCGGCGCCTGCCCCACTGCAAAGCGGGGAGCGCCGTACGGACGGGCGGTGATCGACCGCCGCTACAGCGAGGATGTAACCACTTCCCGCGTTCGTATTGCTTCACCCTTTGATCCGCACAGGAAGCGGTTTTCCAGCCGTTTCTCCTCAGCGCAAGATTCTGCGTTCGGCGCGGGTTGATCTGCTTCGCTCTCAGCCTTCTGCCCGATTGCGAGGTTCCGTGGACGTCCTAGCCAAAACTGCAGCTACCACCCAGCGCCGCACTTTCTGGTCGTCGGTGCGAGAGGCGGTTCGCGGCTCCCAGCAAGACTTTACTTCCGGCAGCCTGGACCGCGCCATCTTTCTGCTGGCCGTCCCGATGGTGCTGGAGATGGTGTTGGAGTCGCTCTTCGCCGTAGTCGATGTTTTCTGGGTGGCGCGCCTCGGCTCCGACGCCGTGGCCACCGTGGGCTTGACCGAGTCCATGGTAGCCCTGGTAATGGCCGTGGCCATGGGCCTGAGCCTTTCCACCACGGCGATGGTAGCGAGGCGAATCGGCGAGAAGGACCCCGAGGCGGCGGCGGTGGCGGGCGTGCAAGCCATCTTCTTGGGAATCTTCCTCTCCGTCGCTATCGGGCTGCCCTGTTTTCTTCTCGCGCCCCGGTTGCTCCAACTGATGGGCGGGTCACCCGCCATTGTGGCGTTGGGTTCAAATTACACGCGCATTTATCTGGGCGGGAGCGGCGTGCTGCTCATGCTGTTCTTGAACAATGCCATCTTCCGAGGCGCGGGTGATGCGGCGATCGCCATGCGACTGCTCTGGGTGTCGAACGTGATTAACCTGGCGCTTGACCCCTGCCTGATCTTCGGCCTGGGCCCGTTTCCGAAGTTGGGCGTGACCGGCGCGGCTCTGGCTACCTTCACAGGCCGCGGCATCGGCGTGCTTTATCAGTTCTACCGCCTGCTCAAGGGTACGGACCGCATCCGGGTGCTGGCTCGCCAGATTCGCCTGGACGTTCGAGTCCTGATTCGACTCCTCCGGGTTTCAATCACCGGCATGCTCCAATTTGGTATCGCCGATGCGAGCTGGATCGGCCTGGTGCGGATCATCAGCATCTTTGGCAGCGCCGCCATCGCCGGCTACACCGTGGCCATCCGCATTGTCATCTTTGCCATTCTGCCTTCGTGGGGATTGAGCAACGCCGCCGCCACTCTGGTGGGTCAGAACCTAGGCGCGAATCAACCGGAGCGGGCGGAGAAGTCGGTGTGGCGCACCGGCATTTACAACGTGATCTTCCTCGGCAGCATTGGCGTGGTGTTCGTGGCGCTGGCGGAGCCGATCATCCGGCTCTTCACACACGATCCGGCCGTGCTCCCGGTGGCAGCTTCATGCCTTCGCATCCTCAGCTACGGCAACATCGCCTATGCCTTCGGAATGGTCATGCTTCAAGCGTTCAATGGCGCCGGCGACACCAGGACTCCAACCGTGGTGAACTTTTTCAGATATTGGCTTGTGGAGATTCCGATTGCCTACGTCCTGGCCGTTCCGGCGGGACTGCACTCCAAAGGGGTGTTCCTCTCCATTCTGGTCGCGGAGTCGGCGATTGCCGCGGCCAGCGCCATTCTGTTCCGGCGAGGCCGATGGAAGACGCAGCGGATCTGAGCCACGGGTGACGCCCGTGTGACGCTGTTTGCCACGCGGGGGCGCGCCTCCCCGCCCCGCCCTGGGGAAAGTAGCGGCGCCCTTCCGAGGCTGCCCTGAGCGCAGCGAACGGGGCGGCACGTTGGGCCGCAGCATGCGGCTGGTAACGCCAAAACCCGCCCGGCTGAAGCCGGCATCTCTACGCCACCGCTCGGCCCTGTGTCGCGCAGGCGCGGACCGAGGGCGGGCTTGCCGCGCCATTTTGCGGTGGCGTGAAGCCGGCGCCACTGCGGCAACCCAAAATGGCGATATTTGGCTTTGCTTCCGCGCAAAGCCAAAAGCCATCGTGCATCTCATTTGTTTTCTATTGGTTAGACTGGTTTACTTGAATTATTAGGTATCTCGATCAGAATCAATGACTTAGCGGAACTCGGTGGCTTTGTTCGTAAAACCTTATTACTTTATTTTTGAATTAAGCCCTGTTTTCATTGGGTTGCAGACCGTCAACCTGTGGAAATCTTTAAAAAAAGAATTCTTTTTTTGTTGGCGTCGTGCTCATACCCGCATTTTTACTGGATCTCTGCCCATTTTAC
>JBOGKI010000137.1:0-9380 GCA_050745605.1 Terriglobia bacterium
ACGTGAAGCTCCACCATCCAGCGTCGGGATACGCTATGGTTGGCGTAGCAGCTTGCGTGACGCTTGCCGAGTCCGGCGCGGTGACCAAAGTGACCGTTGGGCTGACTGGCGCAGGGACCAAGGCGGTTCGCGCCCTGGCAGTTGAAGAAGTGCTGGCCGGCAAGTCGCCCACGGACCGCAGGCAGGATGAAGCCGCGGCAGTGGCGGCCCAGGGAATTGAACTGAACGGCGACCTTTACGCTTCGGCTGAATACCGAGGGCACCTTGCGCGAGTTTACACGCGCCGGGCGTTGGCGAAAGCGGTGGAACGGGCGCGAGCTACATCGTAGGAACGACCACCGGGGCCGCTCGTGGGCGCGAGTTCCCGTTGGAGGACTGGAAGGGTACGGTTGAAACCGTACCCTTCCAGTCCTTACCCATGAAAATTGAAGGCACGTACAAGATTCCGGCGCCCCGCGAAGCGGTGTGGCAGCACCTGATGAGTCCGGAGTCGCTGGCCCGCGCGCTGCCCGGCTGCGAGAAGCTGGAGCCGGCGCCCGATGGCAGCTTCCATGCGGTACTCAAGATCGGTATCGGGGCGGTCAAAGGGACTTATGAGGGCCACATTGAGCTTGCCGACGTTGTCCCGCCGGAACAATATCGCATGAAGGTCGAAGGCAAGGGCGCCGGTGGCTTTGTGAAGGGTGAAGGCACGCTGAGCCTCTCTGCGGACAGCCCAGCCGGGACTACGATTCACTATTCTGGCGAAGCGCAAGTGGGGGGCGTCATTGCTAGCGCCGGACAGCGGTTGGTTCAGGCAGCCGCACGCCAAATCGTCCGTCAGTTTTTCCAAGCTCTGGCCCGTCAGGTGGAGCCCTCCTGAAAGAGTTTACGGAAGCGTGGAAGAATCATGGCAGCAGGACTCTTCCCTGAACTACTCTATGCCGGTGATATGGTAATATGAAAGTATGGCAACCCGTAAGATGACTTTCACCCTGCCGGAAGACCTTGCCGGCCGCTTCGTGCGGAGAGTTCCGGCGCGGGAACGATCAAGATATCTGGCGGACGCGCTGGCTCAAAAGCTATCCGAACGTGAACGCCAACTGATTATTTCCTGCGAGGTGGCAAACCGCGATCCCGAGGTTCGCGCCATTGAAAAAGAGTTCGACCGAATCACCAGCGATATCAGCGAACCCTGGTCGGGACCTTCGCCGGGGCGACGTATGGTGGGTTCGCCTCGATCCCACCGTCGGGTCCGAAATCCGAAAGACGCGCCCTTGCCTGATCGCCAGCGCTAGCTTGGTGAACCAGCACCGGCGGACGGCAATAGTGATCCCGCTTTCAAGCTCGCCCTCGGCAAGCCCGCCTTTGCTCGTGCCCATCATCTGCGCGGGAAAAGCAGCCGTAGCGGTCATTGACCAAGTGCGCGCCGTGGCGAAGGAGCGGTTCGTGGAGCGGATGGGGCCGGTTACGGCTGCGGACATGGCAGCCATCGAAAGCGGGCTGCGTCAGGTGCTTGAACTCTAGGCGCAGGTGGGCTCGCTGGCATTTCAAAATGCGGCGGGCACGGCGTGGGCCTGGGACAGAACTATCCCGAGCTTTCCACGTGGCCCACTCTGCCTGCCAATTGGCTCCGATTGAATGGCCTTCTAGAGTGACCCCGGCGCAGGCCGTTCAAGGAGCGGGGTAGCGCAGACCTTGCGTTTTTCAAGGTCTGCGGTTTTTGTGCCGGGAACGAAGGAAAGCCGCGGGTGGCGAGCGGGGACCCATCCATAGGCCATCGGCGAGACGTCACCCCGCCATGGCAGACACCCCGCGTGGATTCCCGCTTCCGCGGGAACGACGGAAGGGTGCGCCACCCCACATTGCTGCGGGTGGCGGCGACAGGGTTTTACATGTCGTCGTCCCGCTGTGAGTCCTATTGCCTTGTCCAATGAGGCCGCCACCATTGCAAAGGGCGCGCGACGTAGGCGCCACCCGCGCTCGGTGTCAAAAGCGGAACTGCATCCATTTGGACTTGATCTCGCGGCCGAAGGCCGTAACGTGCAGATGCATGTGCCGGTCATCATTCGGGTCGGCGCCCTGGACGTTGTATTTTCCGTCGATGGGCCCCATGTACCCGACGAATGAGATCAGCAAATAGCCCTTCTTAAAGCGGAAGTACTGGCTGGCCTTGGCCGCGAAGCACTGACGGCCGAGCGTGGGCACCCCGCTGCTGCAGTTGCTGAATTTGATGGTCCCCATGAACGAGCGTTGCAGACCATCCTCAATCATCCGGTCGCAAACGGTTTCATAGGAAATGGTGCCTTGGCCGTCCCCGGTTGCATCGAGTTCGTGATCACCGGCCCCGCCATGGCCCCGGACATAAATCGTGCTTCCGGCGGAAAGTGCACTTAAACCAGCATTGCCGTAAAGCGTGATAATCCAATTCCGCGTGTGTTTTTGTTTCCCCTCGGTGAGGTACCACTGTAGCGAGTTATCGTACTGCTCCGCTGCTAGGAGCGTGTCCGAGAATTGCTGATTTCTCTTGAATTCAGGGGCGGGAATGTGGCACAAGGGGGCATGTCGAAGACCTACAAGTCCTACCAGCCGGAGCAAGACCTGCTATTACCGCCCAGTCTGAAGGACTGGCTGCCGGAGAAGCACTTGGCGTACTTCGTCAGCGAGGTGGTGGAGGAGCTGGACCTGTCGGAAATCTACGCCGTCTATGAGAAGGATGCGCGCGGTCAGCCGCCTTACGATCCGCGGATGATGACGAAGCTGTTGGTGTACGGGTACTGCGTGGGGGTGTACAGCGCGCGGAAGATCCAGCAGAGGTTGGTGGAGGATGTGGCGTTCCGGGTGTTGGCGGCGGGCAACGAGCCGGACTTTCGGACGATCGCGGACTTTCGGAAGATGCACCTGGAAGTGCTGCAAGGGCTGTTCGAGCAAGTGCTGAAGATGGCGCTGGAGTTGGGGGCGATGAAGCTGGGGCGGGTGGCGCTGGACGGGAGCAAGGTGAAGGCGAACGCCTCGAAGCATCAGGCGATGAGTTACGAGCGGATGGGGGAGCAAGAGAAAGCGATCCGCGAGCAGGTGAAGAAGTTGCTGGCGCAGGCGGAAGCCGTGGATGCAGAAGAGGACGAGCGGTACGGGAAGGAGTACGCCGGGGAGGAACTGCCGGCGGAGTTACAGCGGCGGGAGACGCGGCTGAAGCGGATACGGGAAGCGAAGCGGGCGCTCGAGGAGCGGGCGCGTGAGAAGGCGAAGAGGGAAGGCAAGCCGGTGGAGGAAGCCCGGCCCGCAGCGAAGGATCAGTACAATTTTACCGATCCCGAGTCGCGGATCATGAAGAGCAGCAGCGAAGGGTTCGTGCAAGCTTACAACGCGCAGATCGTGGTCGAGCCGGAGTTGCAGTTGATCGTGGGGCAGGCCGTGACGCAGGCGGCGAACGACAAAGAGCAAGTGGCGCCGATGATGGAAGCGGTGGAAGAGCAGTCCGGGCAGCGGCCGGAGGCGGTGATCGCGGACAGCGGATATTGTTCGGAGAAGAACCTGGAGGGGCTGGAATCGCAGCAGAAGGCGGAGCAACGCATCGAAGCTTATCTGGCCACGGGGCGGCAGAAGCATGGAGAACGGCGGGTATGCGCGAGAGGGCCGTTACCGCAAGGGGCGACGCGGGTGGAGCGCATGAAGCGGAAGCTGCAGACGAAGGCGGGGGCAGCGATCTACGCGGCGCGCAAGGGGATCGTGGAACCGGTGTTCGGTCAGATCAAGCAGGCGCGAGGATTTCGGCGGTTTTCATTGCGCGGGTTCGAGAAGGTGAAGGCGGAATGGGCGCTGGTGTGCGCGGCGCACAACCTCCTGAAGATGTATCGGGCTTGTTATGGATAGGCGGAACAGAAAAGACACGGCCAGAGGTCCAAAAATCCGCCAAAAGGTGGTCCACAGGGCTACGTTCCGGGAGCTACGTCCAGTTTGCTTCCACTTCTGTCCGAGCCGAGGCTTCAACCTTTGCCCCGACGCCCTTTAACGCAACCCAATTCTCGGACACGCTCCTAGCGGCAACGACCAAGGAATGTAGATAATGTTAGCCATCTGTTCCCTCCGGCGGAAATCTCGCTTTTAGCTTCCCAGCCTTGGGAAGTATAACACCCTTCGGCTCAGGGTAAACTGCGTGCGGCATCCCCTATCTCACCCAGTGCCATTGCGTTAGCGAGCCCCGCCAACTCCATCTGAACGAAAACCTTAAAATTGAATTAATTTTGCGCGGGTGGCGACGACATTGCATTTCATGTCGTCGTCATACAGGGCGGGGTTGGAAGCGGCGCAGAGATTGATTAGCATCTCTGCACGCAGCGGGGCGGAGGCCTGGAGCGACGACATAAGAACCAATGTCGTCGCCACCCGGTGTGCCGAGCATGTTCGACAGCTTGGAGGTGAAAGTCCTCTACCCAACCTGATGGAGGTTAAGGGTTAGCGAAGCGCAAGGGCGTCGCCGCGAGGTGGGGTCTGAAGGAAGCGCGGAGCAAAGGTGCGAGCCGATGAACAAGAACCGGATAGAAGGCGTGAGCGTCGGGCGAGCGGGCCGGGTTTCGGGAAGCCCATCTCCATCAAGGGCGCAAAACGTAGATTCGGCGGCGTTGCACGGAAGGCGGTCGAACTTACCTCGGGAGATCTGTCGTAGGTCACGGATTCGTGACTGAGGGTGACGCAAGTCATCCTGACCCTGCGGCAGAAGTCAGCAGAGGGCATAATAGCCGCGAAAGCGGTGAAGGCCCGAACCGTGATCGAGAGCAGTAGGGCGCGATTCTCTTGGACGGCCATGCGCCAGCCAATCAGCTTCGGCTGAGCTTGGCGGGTTCGGATAGGGTGAAGCCCGAAAGGAACCTGGGAGCGGCGAAGCCTCCAACGGCGAAAGCGTCTCGAACCTCCGGCCCGTTCGCGGGCTCAAGTTACGGAACCGCCGTATACGAGCACCGTACGTACGGTGGTGTGGGAGGGGAGAGCGGGCGACCGCTCCCCCTATCCCGATACCAGGATAGTAGAGGCGGGCTTCAGCCCGGCAATTAGACAGCGCAGCCTGTGCCCGGCTAAAGCCCGCCTCTACGGAACCGCTCCGCCCACGACCGGAGAAAGGACGACGGCGGGCTGGGCCAAACCCGGTGATTGCATTTGTTCGGCGGAAATAGCAAAATAATCGTGAGGCGTTCCATGATGAACCGAGCTACCCCGCGAATTCGCTTGCCATTCAACGCACGGCCTAACCTTTTTGGTGGCGATTAGTTTACCCCTCCTTTTCGCCGCTCACAGAGCGGCGCTACAGCTTGAAACCATCCGGGCGAACACCGGTGAGAGATCGAATTCTGTTTCCCGATTTTCGGGAATCTCACCCGGTCTCACCGGCTTTAACAAGGTTCGTCCCCGACGTTCACTGAAGAGCAATTTAGAGGTCTGCAGAGTTTAATCGTGCGCAGGCCGAAGGAGGAGTCCAATGCTAGGCAGAATGCCCCATATTAAGACCGCATTGCCAGGCCCCGAGGCCCAGAAGGTGCTCGCCCTGGATCGCCGTTACGTTTCTCCATCTTATCTCCGGGATTATCCGCTAGTCGCCAAGAGTGGCGAAGGAATGATTGTGGAGGACGTGGATGGAAACACCTTCCTCGATTTCAGCGCCGGCATCGCTGTGGTTTCAACCGGGCATTGCCACCCGGATGTGGTCTGGGCCATCCAGCGCCAAGCCGAACAGCTCATTCACATGTCGGGCACGGATTTTTATTATCCGCTGCTGGCGCAACTGGCGGAGAAGCTGGCGGCAATTGCGCCGGGCAACTTTGAAAAGAAGGTTTATTTCGGGAACTCGGGCACGGAGGCGATGGAGGCAGCGATGAAGCTGGCGCGGTATCACACGCGGCGTGACCGCTTCATCGCGTTTTACAACTGCTTTCACGGACGGACTTATGGCTCGCTGTCCCTCACTTCGAGCAAGGTGGCGCAGCGCCGGGGCTTCGGGCCGTTGATGGCGGGAGTGACGCACACGGCCTATGGCAATCCTTACCGCTGTCCGCACCATCGCGAGCGCGCCGAATGTCTGCGGGATTGCATCTGTCCGGATGAGATCGAAAAACTGCTGTTTCGCACGGTGGCGCCGCCCGAGGATGTTGCGGGCATCGTGGTCGAGCCGATTCAGGGCGAGGGCGGCTACGTGCTACCACCGCCCGGATTCTTAAAGAAGCTCCGCCAGATCGCCGACCGCCACAGCATTCTTCTGATTTTTGATGAAGTGCAGTGCGGCATGGGACGTACCGGCAAAATGTGGGCTTGCGAGCATGATGGCGTGGCTCCGGACATTTTGATTACCGCAAAGGGCATCGCTTCCGGCATGCCTCTGGGGGTCACCATCGCCCGCGCGGAGATCATGAGCTGGGGCGCGGGCGCCCATGCCTCAACCTTCGGCGGCAATCCGGTTTGCTGCGCGGCAGCGCTCGAAACCATCCGCCTACTCCAGGAAAAATACATTTCCAACTCCGCTCAGATGGGCGAATATATTATGGAAAGGCTGGCCGGCTGGCCATCGCGGCATCGCCTGGTGGGCGAGGTGCGAGGCCGAGGCTTGATGATCGGCATCGAGCTGGTCAAGGATCAACGGAGCCGCGAACCGAATGCCGAGGCCCGGAATAAGGTGATTCAGCGCGCCTTCGAACGGGGACTTCTGGTGCTGGGCTGCGGTGAGAGTACGCTCCGGTTGATGCCGCCGCTGGTGGTGGAGCGGGATCAGGCCGACTGGGCGCTGGACATTCTCGATGGCACGATTGCTGAATTCGAGAATTGATCCGGATTTTTCTGTTGTGCATGGACCTGGAGCGGCGAGGCTGGCGTGAGCATGTTGGCGGGAGTGATGTATCGTGCGGTGGCGTGGAAAGAGCGCCGAAGGGTGCGGCGGGAATTGCACAAGCCGCCCGCTGCGCCCGGCGCGGTGGAAGGCAACCAGGCGCCTCATCTCGAAAGCGGGCGGCGGGGAGAAAACCTGGCCTATTGGCACCTGCGCCGGTCGGGTTATATCGTTATCGCCCGGAACCGGCGCCCGGGCCCCGGCTGCGGCGAGCTCGACCTGGTGGCTTGGGATGGCCCGGTTTTGGCTTTCGTCGAAGTGAAGACCCGAAGCTCACTGGTGGCGGGTCCGCCGGAGCTTGCGGTCAGCGCGGAACAACGGAAGCGCATCATCCGCTCGGCAAGGGTTTTCATACGGAGGCTCGGCCGCAGGGACATCTCCTACCGCTTTGATATTGTCAGCGTCCTTTGGCAGGCCGGGTCGGGCTTTGAGCTTCGTCTCATCAAGGACGCGTTTAAGAGCTAAGAGGCGGATCGCCGGGCGGGACGGGTGGAGAAGAAGAGATTCCCAAATCGCCTGGCTCGAAGGCGTCGCGGTCGTCGCGGCCGCCAAGCCCGGCGCGGTATGTTGTCAATAAGAGGGAGGGAATGAATTGCCTGAACTGAGAAAGGATCCGATCACGGGCCGCTGGGTGATTATCGCTACCGACCGCGCCAAACGGCCGATGGATTTCGTGCGCGACAAGGTGGAAATCCGCGGTTCCGGATTTTGTCCATTCTGCGCCGGAAATGAGTTGAAGACTCCTCCGGAAATTGATGCCAATCGCCGAGACGGAAGCGGGCGTAACACCCCGGGCTGGACGCTGAGAGTGGTGCCCAACAAGTTCCCGGCGCTGGGGATTGAGGGGACGCTGAACCGCCAGGGCGAAGGGCTTTATGACAAAATGAATGGCATCGGCGCTCACGAGGTCATTATTGAAACTCCGGACCATCAGATGACGATGGCCACCTTGCCTCTTCCTCAAATCGAAGACGTGCTGTGGACTTACCGCGACCGCATTCTGGATCTGAAGAAGGACCGGCGGTTCCGATACATCCTGATTTTCAAGAATCACGGCGAGGCGGCGGGCGCTTCACTGGAACACACCCATTCTCAATTGATTGCCCTTCCCGTGGTCCCCAAGCGCGTGGCGGAAGAGGTGGAAGGCGCGAAAGGATACTTTGGATACAGGGAACGCTGCATCTTCTGCGATATCATCCGTCAGGAGAGGGAGAATGGCATTCGTGTGATCACGGAAAATGAGGGGTTTGTGGCCCTTTCACCCTTCGCCCCGCGCTTTCCTTTCGAAGTCGTCATCATCCCGCAGAACCACCAGTCCGCCTTCGAGGAGTCGAAGAAACAGGAATTTGAGCAATTCGCCACGATTTTGAAGGACATCCTGATGCGCCTCGACATGGTCCTGGAGCATCCGGCTTACAATTTTGTCATCCACACTTCCCCGGTGCCCGATACTTCCAACGACTACTACCATTGGCACATGGAGATCATGCCCAAGCTGACCAAGGTGGCGGGCTTTGAATGGGGCACGGGATTCTACATCAATCCCACGCCGCCCGAGGAATCCACCAAGTTCTTGCAGGAGGCTGCGGTCACGGTTCCGGCGGGTTCTTAACGTCTCCTCCCGTTTTGGTGTTGTTGAGCACGTCTTTTTGTTCCGTCCCCGATGATTCCCGGCGCTATTTCGGAGCTCTGGGGGCGTCTGATTCAGTCCCATCCTCGGCACGGCAGCTTGAGTGAAGACCGGCTGGTGGCCCAGCGCCTTCCGCCGCGCCATGCTATACTGAAAAACGGGTGGCTTCTGTCTACCCAGAAGGAGTTTTATCAAGTATGAGCAGGCGCGTCCGCTTCGCACTGATTCTGGTCAGCAGTATCCTGGTCCTCTATAGCGTCCTTGGATCGCTTCTCGGCGAAAGTGAATCATCCAACGAGCAGACCTACCGTGACCTGGGTGTTTACAGTGAGGTCCTTTCACGTATCAAGAGTGATTACGTGACGGAACCGAATCTTCAGGATGTCACGCAAGGGGCGATTCGCGGGCTTCTGGAGGCGCTTGACCCCTACAGCACTTATTTCAACCCCAAAGAGTTCCAGGAGTATCTGGCGCATCCCGAGCCCGGTCCAGCAAGCGTGGGGATTTTCCTTTCGAAGAAGTTTGGCTTTGCGACAGTGGTCGCTGTTCTGCCCGGAAGTCCCGCGGACAAGGCGGGTGTTAAGCCTGGCGATCTGATTGACCGCGTTGGCGAACTCCCGTCGCGTGAACTCTCGGTGATCCAGCTTGATCGTGAGCTCGCCGGCGAACCCGGCACAACTGTTGATGTGTGGGTGGTGAAGGGGGCGCGGGGTGAACCACAGAAGATGACCATGACGCGGGTGATTCTGCAGGATGCTCCTGTTGCAGCCAAGATCGTGGATGACGGCACCGGTTACGTGCGCGTTGCTACCTTTGACAAGGGTGAAGCCGGGAAGATTGCCCAAAAGATTAAGGAGCTTGAAAGCCAGGGCGCCCAGCGCATTGTGCTTGACCTGCGCG
>JBOGKI010000138.1:0-9362 GCA_050745605.1 Terriglobia bacterium
CCGCATTTTCACTTCAACTGTCATTTCTGGGACCATCAGCATCATGGAGAAGACGATGACTCCGGCCGGGGGCCCCGGCCCGCGACGGCCGTACTGGAACGAAACGGTAGTCGAAACCGGCATAGGCACCGAAGGCTTTGCCGTCTCGCCCGACGGGAAGGAGCTCTGGGCCGCAGCCGCGCAGGGAGGTAGAGTTTCCATCATCGATGTAGCCACCAAGAAGGTTGTCCAGACCTTGCAAGCGAACGTCCAAGGGGCCAACCGCGTGAAATTCACTCCGGACGGAAAGTATGTCTTCATCTCTCGCCTGTTTAGTGGGGGCGGGGATTTAGTCGTGTTCGATGCCCGTTCACGCAGGGAGATCAAACGTATGAGCCTGGGCCACGGGGCTGCCGGTATGCTGATGCAGCCGGGCGGCTCGCGCGCCTACGTTGCCTGCAGCCCAGACAACTACGTTGCGGTCATCGATTTGAGGAGGCTGGAAGTGATCGGTCGCATTGACCCCGGGAGGGGACCCGATGGACTCGCCTGGGCGGTTCGACAATAACTTGGCCGGCTATCTCGCGTCCGGCCTGAAGCCACGGCACGCTGGGAGGAGATGGGCATCACCCTGCGAAAACAACAGGCGGCGCGTCGAATCACAGCGTTGCCCAGAGCCGCGGCATCCAAGTAGACTGAAAAGACTCTAGGGAGGATCGACGCAGATGAAGAGAGTTATGTTCCTTTTGCTTGTCGCGTTGACGTTGACGGCTCCACGCAACTTTAGCCAGGTTATGGGGCTTACTCACGGCCAACCACCGCATTTGCCGGCGCCTTACATCAAGCCCATCGTGGCCAACCTGCCCCGCGTTTCAGTATCTCCAGGATTCAAGCCGCAAGCGCCGCAAGGGTTCACCGTCTCGCTCTTCGCAAACGGATTCAAAGAACCTCGCTGGCTGGCGGTGGCGCCCAATGGTGACGTTTTTGTCTCCGACACCTCAGCCGGAAAGGTCTATGTGCTGGGTGATCCCGGCAACGGCCAGAAGTCCAATTCCCGCGCGGTGTTCGCCGCAGGTTTGAAGGAGCCTTTCGGCATCGCCTTTCACGCTGACTACGTGTACGTTGCGGACACCAATAAAGTGGTGCGCTTCCGCTATGACCCTAAGACTTCCAGGCGCGCCGGAGAGCGCGAGCCGGTTTTGGATCTGCCTGGCGGTGGAATGCACTTTACGCGCACAGTGCAATTCAGCCCGGACGGCAACAAGATGTATGTGTCGGTGGGTTCCCCCAGCAACGTGACGCCGGCCAAGGACCCAAGACGCGCGGCTATTTTGGTGGCCGATCCCGAAGGCAGGGATGACTCAATCTATGCCAGTGGCCTGCGCAATGCCGTAGGTATCGGCTTCGATCCGGACAGCGGGCAACTCTGGGCCTCGGTCAATGAGCGCGACTTGCTGGGTGATAATCTGCCGCCCGATTACTTCACGCACGTGGTGCAGGATGGATTTTACGGTTGGCCCTACAGTTACATTGGCAAGAACGTGGACGCTCGCGCCAAACCGCCGCGTCCGGACTTGGTGGCGAAGGCGCTGGTTCCCGATGTTCTGCTTGGACCGCATGTGGCGCCGCTCGAATTCGCTTTTTATACCGGCCGCCAGTTCCCGGCAAAGTATTGGCACGGCGCTTTTGTGGCCGAACACGGCTCCTGGAACCGCAGTATCTACAACGGCTACCGGGTGGTATTCATTCCTTTCAAGGATGGCCAGCCGCAAGCCGCACCTTCGGCATTCCTCACCGGCTTTGACTCGGACCCGCATAGCAAGAGCGTGAATGGCCGGCCGGTGGGCGTGGCCGTGGCGAAGGACGGCTCACTTCTGGTGTCGGATGATGGCGGGAGAGATATCTGGCGAATTTCCAGATCTCAGTGATCGATTTTCTGGTTAGCCATTCGGAAGAGCTGCGAAAACTGGCCTCTCGCCGCGGCATTGCCGCCTGTTTCCGGGGGATCGATCGGCAACGATTGGCTTTTTCCATCGTTCGCGCCGGTTAGAACAATTTCACTTCCTGCTCTTTTTGCAGCGAGCGGTTTCGACCGCGTTAGGCTGTTTCACGCGATCATCTGGCCACGTCAAAGTTCCCAAAGTGTAACACCGCAGAGGACCGCAGTTTAGGACTGGCAATTTCATGGCTGATTTGATAACTTCCCGCTCTGGAAAGAAGAGGGCCTCGCTCGACCTGTGCTCCCGAAAGACCCGTCGTGTATTCCGGCCGCTGCTGATGAGAGAGGCGCGCTCAATGCAACTCCATACAGTCCTAGCGATTTCCATTTCAGCGCTTTGTGTGCTCGACCGGCACGGCAGCATGAATAGTTGCGTCTTTGTTCTTATCCAGCCGCTGCAGTTGGCTTCCAGGTAAGAATTGCTATGCCCTGACTGTTGATCGCGCTCTTGGCTGAACCGAGGGCGAGCTACTCCGTTGTGCTAAACGATACCTTCAATAAAATTGATTTGACCGCGAGACCATTCGTACGTAAGGCTTCTAACCTGGAATGAGCAACAATGACGCTGCCATCTTCCACACCGATTGCCAAGCCAGTCGGTTTTTGACCGCCGGCAACGTGCTGTAGCTCGGTGCGCCTGGCAGTGAGCTCGTTGCGCCTTAAGCAACGGGAGCGAAAAGGAGCAGTTCACTGCTACAAAGCTTGAAGTTCAATTCGAGTTCGTATTTTGATATTTGCGTTTTCGTCAGCGCTTCTGTGTCTGTGTTGTGATTTTGCCTTTGTAGTTTTATTCTTTACACCCAAATTTCAAATACTTCAGGCCGTTTCAGAGGGGAGAATATGTTGCGAGGGAATTGCACGCGCAGAGAATGGCTGTTGAAAATGGCGTCCGCGTCAACTGCCTCGGGTGCCTATATGGCAGGGTCTTCTTTACTGGTCGCAACAACCCTGGCCGCTCGGGGCACCGGTACCGTTGGTGAAGCCGAAAAGGCTGAAGCGCCCCCACCATCGGCGCTGAGTGGTCTAAAGGACATCGACATGTACTTCGGCGACTGGCGCCACTCGGCGCCTCGCCTGACCCACGGTTCACTGCAGGAGCGTGACATACTCACGCGCGGCGACGCGCTGAACCCGACGCGCAAAGGGGCTGTGCTTCGTTTTCTGAACTCCTATACTTGCGCCACGCTGGCACCGCGCGCTTCCACAATGCCGACGCGGCTCCACGGACAGCAGGAGATTTTCTACACTTTTTCAGGGCGAGGGACGGCGGCCGCAGGTGGGCAGACCGTGGGTCTTTCTCCGAATGTGGTGGTTTTGATGCCCGCGAATCTGGAATTTACGATTCAGAATACCGGGGACAAGCCGCTAGCGATGTATGTGATCAACGAGCCGACGCCTCCGGGGTTTCGACCCAATGCAAAGATGTTGGTCAGAGACGAAAACACGCTTCCGATAACTTCATCTGACGGCTTCTGGTGCCACATCGTCAAAACGCTCTACACGACTGCTGAGGGCCTGGGCACGCTGCAAAGTGTCCTCACGGTGACGCTAGACCCGCTGACGCTCGGAAAGCCGCACAACGAGAGCCATGACGATATCGAGGAGGTTTGGAGTGCTTTGGAGGGTACGAGTATAGCCTGGATTGGCGTTCAGCTTCGGAGGCAACCACCGGGAGTGGCCTATCTACATCCTCCCGGCACCGAAAAGACCCCCGACAATAAAACCCTCGGAACAACTCCGCACACCAACATCAATGATGACTCGGCGCGCCAGAGCAAGTTTCTCTACTTTGCAAGATATCATCCTCACGAGCCGCGTCCATAGAATGAGTGGAACAACGGAAAAGGAGAAGCATTGATGCACACGGGAACACCTTCAGTTGCGCCGATGGGGACGGCTCAGGCCAATACTCAAACGGGTGAGCGACGGCAGACCGGCCCTGTGACTCCGGCCTCCGGGGGGAACTCCTATGAGGGCCCGCAGTTCATCCGATATTCAACCCGAAACACCGAGGACAGACTGATCGACATGTTTTTCGGGGACTGGCACGAATCGATGCCTCGATTCGAGCACGGTTCGCTAGTCCTGCGCGATATTTTGACTCATGGAGACAATTACGATCCACCCGAGAAGGCGGCGGTCCTTCAATACGCGAATTGGGTGTCCTATGGGACCCTCGCCCCTTACGCATCTACTACGCCATCACGTCTGGAAGGCGAGCAGCGAATCCTTTACTTTGTGGGAGGCAATGGAGAGATTACAGCCGGTGGCGAGACGGCGGGGATTCGAAAGGACATCGTGGTCTTGATGCCGGCCGGGCTTGAATTTGTTATGAGGAACGCCGGCGACGAACCGCTCAATCTCTACGTGCTCAGCGATCCCATCCTCACGGAGTTTAGGCCCAACAAAGCCATGCTGATCAAGGACGAGAGGACGGTGCCGGTGCGAATCGCGAGAGTTTATTCTCCGTACACCCTGCCGAATGCTTCAGGACACTGGGCGCACGTGGTGAGAGACCTCATCACGAAGAAAGATGGGCTAGCAAGCGTGGGTGACGTGATCACCGTGGTTATCAATCCGCTGACGATGGGAGAGCCGCATCCTCACGGAATCGGACATGAGGAGGTCTGGCTGGCGCTTGAGGGCACCAGTCTCGCATTTGTCGGGAGCCAGCTTCGCATGCAACCGCCAGGGATGGCCTATATGCTGCGGCCGGACGGGGTAACGACGCATTCCAACATCAATTTCGGTGACACGCCTGTCAAGTTCTTCTGGTTCGCGGAGGGTCCTCATCGCGGCGAAGAGGTCCCCAGCGCCGGGCGGCTGCTCGCGCCCAAGTAATGCGGACCGAACTTCGTCATCAAGTATCCAAGAGCGGGGCTAAATTTATCGGCGGTTTAGGCGGCGCCCTCGCCGCCGGTCGGCTTAAGCCGCCGACTTCGCCTTGCGCTGTCAAGATCTCAATCGTCTTCTGCCAGCTTGCGTCTGCGGGGTGATTCAGTTTGCCCCGATAACCCACCCTGCGCTGGCCAGGACCGTCGGGAGTGAGTGCGGTTATAATGTGGTCCGGTGGGCGTGTTCTTACCAACTTTCGACTGGCTATCCGGGCGCAGAAGCATTTGTTCCGATGCTGTTAGAACCGAACGGGAAGGAGCAAAAGCGTAAGCCTACACTCCATCGGATTTTGAGAAACGGAGTCTGAAAAGAAATGGCTTGTCGCGCCCCAGCCCTCGAGAACAATAGAAAAAGGCGGCGTAACGAAGTCCGGCTAAGCGATGGTAACGATTTCTTCGTGTATTTCGGCACTTATACGGGCTTCCGATACACGAAGAGAGGTGTCCCGACCGGGCGAAGCCGAAGCCAGGGCATTTATGTCGCCCGGTTCGACACGGCGACGGGCGGGGTAAGTGATCCACGGCTGGCGGCTGAAATCCCTAATCCGTCCTTCGTTGCGATTCATCCGAACCGTTGCTTCCTCTATGCAGTCAGCGAGGACCCTCTTTCGTTGGGTCCGTCTCGCGATCGCGCCTCGTACGTTAGCGCCTTCGCCATCGACGCAGTCACGGGCAAGCTGCGAGTCCTGAATACCGTCCCCACGGGCGGAACGAGTACTTGCTATCTGTCCCTCGACAGATCGGGAAAGCGCCTCTTACTCGCGAACTTCGGAAGTGGC
Source organism: Terriglobia bacterium (assembly GCA_050745605.1). Taxonomy (GTDB): domain Bacteria; phylum Acidobacteriota; class Terriglobia; order UBA7540; family UBA7540; genus CALCEB01. The sequence goes on from JBOGKI010000138.1 coordinate 5,652, forward strand.
AGCGTTTCGGTGCTGGAGGTCCGCGCCGGCGGTTCGCTGCGCAGCATGACCTCGTTCATTCAGCATATCGGAAAAGGGACTCACCCTCGTTATCAGACAATGCCGCACCCGCACTGGATCGGCGTCTCCCCGGACAACCGCTTCGCCATCGCTGCCGATCTCGGCTTAGACAAAGTGTTCGTTTACCGCTTCAATCCTTCGACGGGAACACTGGCGCCGCCCGAGCCTCGATTTGTGACTGTGGCGCCAACGAGCGGCCCTCGCCATTTCGCGTTTGCTCCCGATGGTAAACACGGTTATCTGTTGAACGAGATGGGCGGTAACGTAACAGCGTTTGCGTGGAGTCCGTCGCGCGGCGACCTTACCCAGTTTCAAGACGTACCCACCATTCCCAGCGGCTTCGACGGAGAAAATCACAGTGCTGAAATCGTCATAAGCCCGGACGGACGGTTCCTATACGAGTCCAATCGCAGGCGACGCGATGGGGGCAGACTGTTTGGGCCGGACACCATCGGAGTGTACCGAGTTGATCCCGCAAAGGGCACTCTGACGGAGGTTGAGCAGCGGCTCTCGGGTGGCATTATGCCGCGAAGTATTGCGGTTGATCCGTCGGGTTCTTATCTGTTTGCCGCCCATCAACTGACGGGCAACGTCGTTGTCTTTCGGATCGCCGGCGACACCGGGAGCTTGACGCGGACCAGAACGACGCTGATGGTGCCAACGCCTGTATGCATGAAATTCGTATCGGTTCGTGATCGCCGGCGAGCTTGATGTCGCAACTGTAAGGTCCGTGGGCTGAAACTGCAACCCAAGGCAGGATTGAGTCGCGCCAATGCATCGACCGGAGCCCATGAGAACGCCATTCCGATTCCGAATCACCCGGATCAGCGAAGCTCCTTATCAGACTAACGTGTATTTTGTTGACAGTGACGCCCGGCCAACGGGCCTGGGAGAGCCGCCCGTGCCCGCATTCATAGCGGCGTTCTGCAACGCGATATTTGCCGCTACCGGCAAGAGAATTCGTTCGTTACCCATCGCGCGCCAGCCCAATTCTCTACTTATTTCAGGAATGGGCGTCTAGCTCGCTTCAACCTCGAACCCGGCGAGTGGCGCCGAAATTTGAATGACGCTCAGCGCAAGCCGCCAGCGACATAGAGCGCGTTCTTGCGCTCCTGGCGAGAGGATTAGCAAATCATGTGGAAGTGCGAGGTTCAGTAATGCTGCGACAGCGATGGCTGCACGTCATTCCCGCGGCCTTCATCATGTATACCATCGCTTTTATTGACCGCACCAACATCTCCCTGGCGCTTCCTTCTATCAGTCACGACTTGCACATGAACCCCGTTCAGGCCGGCGAAGCGGCCGGCGTGTTCTATTGGGGTTTCCTCCTGCTGCAAGTCCCCGGCGGCCATCTGGCCCGGCACTGGAGCGCCAAGCGCTTCATCAGCATTCTGCTGATCCTTTGGGGCGTCTGCGCCGTGGCGGGCGGACTGGTGCGCAATTGGCAGGAATTCTGGACGCTGCGGCTGCTTCTTGGAGTGGCGGAGGGGGGCGTGTGGCCGGCGGTGTTGGTGCTCCTTTCCGACTGGTTTCCGAGGGCTGAGCGAGGCCGCGCCAACGCGCTTTGGATGCTGTGCTTGCCAACGGCCGTCGTGGTTTCCTCGCCGGTGTCCGGATGGATCTTGGGCCGCTGGGATTGGAGAGTGTTGCTGGTTTCGGAAGGAATACTGCCATTCGTCTGGCTAATTGCCTGGTGGCAGCTCATTGACGACCACCCCAACCAGGCGCGATGGATATCCAATGAGGAACGGGATTATCTCATCGGCACCTTGCGCACGGAAAACCAGGAGCTCCAGCCAACCCGTCAGGAGTCTTATCTGAAATCGATCGCCCGGCCTGCTGTGCTGGTGATGATTGTCATCTATTTCTTACAAACCACCGGGGGCTTCGGTTTTCTCTACTGGCTTCCCAGCGCCATCGAGCGTGAGAAGCACCTCAGTCATTTCGTAGTGGGAATTCTGTTTGCCATTCCTTTTGTCGCCGCCGGAATCTTCATGGTCCTCAATTCCTATCATTCCGACCGGCGCCACGAGCGCCGCGCTCACGTGGCCGGCCCGTTGGCATTGGGCGGAGTTCTGCTCGGAGCGAGCGTTTTTACCGCTGATCGCTGGCCCTTGCTCTCCTTCATCTTTGTATGTTTCGCCGCCGTCGGCCCCAACGCTCCTCTCGGGCCGTTCTGGGCCATTCCCACGGAGACGCTTCCGCCTGCGGTTTCCGGCTCCGCCATGGGAGTGATCAACGCCTTCGGCAGTCTCGGCGGATTTTGCGGGCCGCTCCTGGTGGGTTATCTTGAAAAGCGGACCGGGAATTTTCATTACGCCTTCGGAGCGCTGAGCCTCGCTTTTCTGATTGCCGCGCTGCTTGCTGTCAGCTTTCTGCCCCGACGCAGGATGGCGGCGAGCGAAGCAGGCGCAGCTTTGCCGGATTCAGTTTCCTCCTAAGCAGCGCCGCGCCAGGAATTCTCTCCGATGAAAGTACCTTTTCCGAGCAGGGACGGGCGGGCCGAAGGGGGTCGAACGCCGCCCTGCCGGCGGACGCTGGCATGAGAAGCCGCCATCGTGTGGATCGTGCGAGCTCGGCTGATCCGGTCCGGCGCGAAGGTTGTGTCTATGCCATGGGCACGCTGTATCGCGTTGTGGCATACGGCGCGGATGTGGAGCCACTGGAATCGGCCGTTGCCGAAGCCCTGACGGAGGCGGAGCGGCTCGACCGGATGCTTTCAAATTATCGGCCGGAGAGCGAGCTCAGCCAGTTAAACCAAGTCGCGGCCCACCACGACGTGCGCGCTTCCGATGAATTGTTCGAGCTCCTTTCGGTTTCCTTTGCGTGCAGCAGGGAAAGCGAGGGAACGTTCGATATCACAGTAGGGCCGCTCACGAAGGCTTGGGGGTTCTACAAGGATACAGGGCACTATCCGCATCCCACAGAGCTCCAACAAGCGCTCGACAAAGTCGGCTACTGGCAGGTCCTTCTCGACCCGCAGCATCGAACGGTGCGTTTCGCCCGGCACGGAGTGGAGCTGGACCCAGGCGGCATTGGGAAAGGCTACGCCGTCGACAAAATGGCCCTACTGCTTGGAAAGCGCGGAGTGGATGCCGCGCTAATTTCCGCCGGTGGAAGCACCATCTATGGGCTCGGTGCCCCGCCGAACAAGCCGGGCTGGGCGGTGTCCATCAGAGATCCGCGCAATCCCTCCCAGTCAGCCGCGACCGTAACGCTCAAAGACCAATCACTTTCGACCTCCGGCAATTACGAAAAATTCTTCTGGGCCGAGGGCCGAATCTGGAGTCACATTGTGGACCCGCGTACGGGTTATCCGACGACGGGAACGTTGTCCGTCTCGGTCATCGCGCCCCGGACCATTGACTCCGAGATCTGGGCCAAGCCGTATTACATTATGGGACGTGACTGGACCGAAAAACACAAATCGAAGACCTTCCGCGTGCTTTACTGCGAGGAGAGATCGAACCCGCCATGCGCCTGGCTCGAATGACCGGGTCTCGTTGCCAGTGTCACGTGGCAGCTTAGTAGGCCCACCGGCAGCATCCGCGCGAAAATTTACTCTAATCCGAATTATTCACGAGGCCCATGGAAAAATCGGAAGGGCGGGGTTTTAACCCCGCCGCAACGGGCGGTGCCGGTCACTTCCTT
>JBOGKI010000139.1:0-9358 GCA_050745605.1 Terriglobia bacterium
GAACAGAGTCCTCCGAGTCGTTTTGTCGGCGGATGGAGAGACAGTCCATAACGCTTTCTTCGACCGGTCCTTCCGACGGGGTGACAGATGAGAATCCAGTATTTTGAGGATACGGATACGCTGTATATTGCCCTCAAGGAAACCGTTGTTGCAGAAACCAAAGATTTAGACGAGAACACATTGGTCGAATTCGACTCTCAAGGGAATCTGCTCAGCATGACCATTGAACATGCACGGGAGAGGGCTGACATCCCGAACTTCTCCTTCCAGCAGGTTCCGGCGATGAGGCCGGTGGCGTGATTATGGCGACGAAAACGCTTCTAACAATTCAAGAATTCATGCCGTTGCTTGAGGCGCGGGATGCCCGCTATGAGTTGGTGGAAGGAAGGTTGGTCACACTTTCACCCACCATGCTAATGCATAACCTGGTGCGGGACGGCCTGCTTGTAATCTTGATGCGATTTGTGGACGGTCACAAGCTGGGCACGGTAATCAGCATGCAGCCCTTCCATTTGTTTGGCCAGACAGTCAGGGTTCCCGATGTCGCGTTCGTCCGCAAGGAGCGGGAACTGCCGCCCCGGAATCTGCCGGAGGGCGCGCCCGATCTGGCGATAGAAGTCATCTCTCCCAGCAACACTGCACGCGAAATGGACCAGCGGATCAGTGACTACTTTGGCGCGGGCTGCCAGCGGGTCTGGATTGTCTACCCTGAGCATCAGGAAGTCTACATACACGGATTGTCGGGCGTGGTTCGCCGCACGGCTGGCGAGCAGCTTCAAGATGCTGAACTTTTGCCAGGATTCTCTGTGACTGTGGCAAGCATTTTCGAATAGGTAGCGCGGAACTGTTCTTTGGGCCCGGGGTTTTCCCTGGTGTCCGAGGGCGATGGGCAGACCACCCGAGAAGCGGTCTCCGCACGATGGGCAGTTCTTATGAATATTGAAGGCACGATTCAGTTCATCATCAATCAGCAGGCGCAGTTTGTGGCGGATATTCATTCGTTCCAAGAAGGTTTAAGGGGACTTCAGGAAAACGTGCGATTGGTCCAGGAGAGCCACCGGCAGCTTGAGACGCAGGTTGGAAAGCTGACGACGAGTACGGACAAGCTTTACGAGATTGTGTCCCACCATGAAGATGCACATGTCGTCACCAGCGGCATGATTTCAAAGCTGGCGAGTGCTTTGATAGATTACGTGGACAGACAGGGCTGGCTGTTCGACGCGCACCAGCGAGCGGAGGCCAAGCTTGACAAGTTCATCGATAAGATGGACGGATTTATTGACGAGATGCGTCGGAATTTTCAGGGCCGGAATGGGAGAAGTGACCGCCCCTAGTCTGTGCCATTTCAAAATCGCGGAGGCAAGCAATTATGGCAGCAGGAGCAACTGACGTACGTTACCCCACGGGAAAGTTCACTTGGAAAAACGAAAAGCTGAGCTTCGCACAGCGGGAACACATGATCGGCGAGATCGACCAGGCGCCAGCCCGGCTGCGGGCGGCGGTGGCGGGACTCTCCGACGCTCAGCTTGATACTCCTTACCGTGAGGGCGGCTGGACGGTGCGCCAGGTGGTTCACCACCTTGCGGATAGCCACATGAATTCCTACATCCGCTTCCGGCTGGCGCTGACCGAGCAGGAGCCGCAGATCAAGCCTTATAACCAAGAGGACTGGGCCAAGCTGGAGGATGCGCGCACGGCGCCCGTTGAGCGTTCGCTGCGGCTGCTTGAATCGCTGCATCAACGTTGGGTTCTGTTGCTGAAGTCGATGACGAACGATGATTTTGCGCGAACCTTCAGGCATCCCGAGCAAGGGGTTGTGGACCTGGACCGTAATTTGGCGCTCTATGCCTGGCACGGACGGCATCATGTGGAGCAGATTAATGCGCTTCGGGAGCGGAGCGGTTGGGCCGCGCACAGTGCGCAGGCGTAGGGGCATCCCTTGTGGATGCCCTCGGTCGGGCACAAAGGCCCGCCCTACCAAGAAACGAGAACGGGAGCTATTGGATGCTTGAGATTAAAAATCTACATGCGGAAATTGAAGGCAAGAAAATTTTGAAGGGTGTGGACCTGAAGGTGAATATGGGCGAAGTCCACGCCATCATGGGACCGAACGGGTCAGGCAAGAGCACGCTGGCGCAGGTGCTGGCCGGGCGCGACCTTTACAAAGTCACCGAAGGCGAAGTTGCTTACCGCGGCAAAGACCTGCTGGGCATGGCTCCAGAGGACCGCGCGCGCGAAGGCATTTTTCTCGCTTTCCAGTATCCGTTGGAGATTCCCGGCGTCAGCAATATGTATTTTCTGAAGGCGGCCCTGAACACCATCCGCAAGAGCCGGGGCGAGCCGGAACTCGACGCCATGGACTTTCTTTCGCTGGTGCGGGAAAAGATGAAGCTCTTGGGGATTGATGAAACCCTGATGAGCCGGGCAGTGAACGAAGGCTTTTCGGGCGGCGAAAAGAAGCGCAATGAGATTTTCCAGATGTCGGTGTTGGAGCCGAGGCTGGCCATCCTGGATGAAACCGATTCCGGCCTTGATATTGACGCGCTGAAGATCGTCGCGGAGGGCGTGAACCGCCTGCGCTCCAGCCAACGCGCCATTATCGTGGTCACGCATTACCAGCGTCTGTTGAATTACATTGTTCCGGATTTTGTTCACGTGCTTTCGGCCGGCCGCATGGTGAAATCCGGCGGACGGGAGTTGGCGCTGGAGCTTGAACAGAAAGGCTACGGCTGGCTGGAAGAGGAGCTTGAGGCCGCGCCGGCGTAAAAACCCACGGCTAAGGAAAGCATTTGCCCTGCCGACCACGGCTGTAGCGGCACTCTATGAGCGCCGAAGCTAGTGAAAAAAGAAGGCCGGCGGTCCCTGCCAGGGTAAACTCCGACCGCCGCTACAGCCACAGTTGTGACGCAGACTCGATACGGGTGGAAGGAATGACACAGTGATGACGGCAGTCAAGGAACAAACGGACCATTATTTTTCGCCTTTTGCGGCGCTTGAGGCGCGGCGGGCGCAAAAGGGCGGCTCGTGGTTTGATGCGACGCGCCGGGCGGCGATGGAGCGCTTTGGCGAACTGGGGTTTCCCACGACGCGGCTGGAGAATTGGAAGTACACCAGCGTGCAGCCCATCGCCCGCGCAGTTTTTCAATTGCCCGAAGCGGGGAAGGGAAGAGTGTCTCCGGAACGACTTCAGGGCATCGAATTTGGAGACCGGGTTTCCGGAACGCTGGTCTTCGTCAACGGTTCTTTCGCCGCATCGCTCTCCGACCTTTCCAGGCTCCCGGCCAATGTCACGGCAGGGAGCCTTGCTGGGCATTTGGGCAGCCGGCCCGACGGCTTCGAGCGCCACCTCGCCCATAATGCGCCCATAGCTCAACAGGCCTTCATCGCTCTCAACACGGCATTTTTTGAGGACGGCGTCTATATTGAAATTCCCGGAGGAACGGTTCTTGAGAAGCCAATTCATGTTGTCCACTGGACGGACGCGGGCGTTGAGCCGCTGATGGTGAGTGCGAGAACGCTGATCGTGGCTGGGCGCGACGTGCAAGCCACGGTGATTGAGAGTTATGTGGGCGCTGACGGCGCGGTCTATTTTTCGAATGGGGTCACGGAAATCTACCTTGGGGAGAACAGCAGCCTGGAGCACGCCCAAATCCAGCAGGAGGGCATGAAGGCTTTTTCGGTTTCGGCGCTACACACGCATCAGGGGCGGTCGAGCCGCTTGCTCTGCCACAATGTCGCGCTGGGCGGGGAGCTGGTTCGCAATGATGTGAACTGCGTCATGGGCGGCGAAGGCGCGGAATGCACCTTGAACGGCCTTTATCAGACCGCCGGGCGGCAGCACGTGGATAATCACACCCTGATTGACCACGCCATGCCGCACTGCAGCAGCCGCGAATACTACAAGGGAGTGCTGGACGGGCACTCCACGGGAGTCTTCAGCGGCAGCATCGTGGTGCGCAAGGACGCGCAAAAGACCGACGCCATTCAGAACAACAAGAACCTGCTGCTCTCTGAAGACGCCGTGATCAACACCAAGCCGGAGCTGCAAATCCTGGCGGACGATGTGCGGTGTACGCACGGAGCGACGATCGGCCAGCTTAACGCCGAGGCGATTTTCTACATGCAGGCGCGCGGCATTGGCAAGGCGGCGGCGCGTAATTTGCTGACCCGCGCCTTTGCCAACGATGTGATTGGGCGAGTCAGTTTCGGCCCTCTGAAGCAACGGCTGGAAGCAACCTTGCTAGAACGCCTTTCAAAGAGCTGGAAGGCGGAGGAGGTTTTATGACGACACCGACCGGCGTTTTGCGGCGAACGATGGAGAGACCCGCGGAAGCAGGTTTCGATGTGCTGAGAATCCGCGAAGACTTCCCCATTCTGCGCCAGAAGGTTCATGGCAAGCCTCTGGTCTATTTGGATAACGCCGCCACCAGCCAAAAGCCCAGGTTGGTTTTGGAAGCTCTCAACCGCTTTTACACGGAGGATTGCTCGAACATCCATCGCGGCGTCCACCAGTTGAGTGAGCGTGCCACTAACGCTTACGAACAAGCCCGGGTGAAGGTGCAGCGCTTCCTCAATGCCGCCGACGCCAGGGAAATCATTTTTGTGCGGGGGACCACGGACGCGATCAATCTGGTCGCTTACACGTTTGGCCGTCAGAGGGTTCAGGGGGGCGATGAAATTCTGCTGACGGCGATGGAGCATCACTCCAACATCGTGCCCTGGCAAATCCTGTGCGAGGAAAGAGGCGCGCGTTTGCGGGTGGCGCCGATCAACGATGCCGGCGAACTCGAAATGGATGAATTTGAGAAGCTCCTTTCCCCGCGCGTGAAGCTGGCGGCGATCGCCCACGTTTCGAATGCCCTGGGCACTATCAACCCGGTGAAAGAAATGATCGCCCTTTGCCACCGGCGCGGCATCCCGGTACTCGTCGATGGCGCGCAAGCGGCTCCGCACATGAAGATCGACGTTCGGGTGCTGGACGCAGACTTTTATGCCATCTCCGGGCACAAGATGTTCGGTCCCACCGGCATCGGCGCGCTCTACGGCAAGGCCGCCTGGCTCGAATCCATGCCGCCGTTCCAGGGCGGCGGCGACATGATCCGCTCCGTCACCTTTGAGAAAACCACCTTCAACGTGTTGCCTCATAAGTTTGAAGCCGGGACCCCGCATATTGCGGGCGGCATCGGCATGGGCGCGGCGGTGGATTACATCGAGCAAGTTGGCATGGAGCGGATGGCTGCCTACGAGCACGAGTTGCTGGAATATGGAACGGAATTGTTGTCCTCGATTCCTGGCCTGCGGTTGGTGGGGACGGCGCGGGAGAAGGCGAGTGTGCTTTCCTTTGTGCTGGAAGGCATTCATCCTCACGATGTGGGAACGATTCTGGATCGGGAAGGGATTGCCGTGCGCACCGGCCACCACTGCGCGCAGCCGGTGATGGATCGGTTTGGCATCCCCGCCACCACGCGCGCGTCGCTGGCGCTTTACAATACCAAGGCGGAGCTCGATGCGCTGGCCGCCGGCGTCCGCAAGGTGAACGAGGTTTTCAACTGATGTCTGACCTGCGCGATCTCTATCAGGAAGTGGTGATCGATCACAGCAAGCATCCGCGCAACTTTCGCAAGCTCGAGGGCGCCAACCTCTCAGCCCAGGGCTACAACCCGCTGTGCGGGGATCGCGTGACGGTTTACGTGAAGTTCCAGGACGGCCGGGTCCAGGACATTGCGTTCGAGGGATCGGGCTGTGCTATTTCTACCGCTTCAACCTCCATCATGACCGAAGCGTTGAAGGGAAAGACGAAGGTGGAAGCCGAAGCGCTGTTTGAAGTCTTCCACGACCTGGTCACGGGCGTTTACGAGCCTAAAGCCGGTTCCCCTGGGCTCGGCAAGCTGCAAGTTTTTTCCAAGGTCAGCGATTATCCGGTGCGCGTCAAGTGCGCGACGCTGGCCTGGCACACCATGCGCTCGGCGCTTGAAGGAACGGTCAATGTGATCTCTACGGAGTAAAGCTATGGAAGACGCAATCAAAGCATCGCACCACGAAGAACCGCAAACCGCGCCACCCTCGCTCAGCGTTACGGAGGCGATCCTGATGCAGGACAAGGTGGTGGAGGTTCTGAAGGGTTGTTACGATCCTGAGATTCCGGTGAACATTTACGACTTGGGGTTGATTTACGAGGTGAAGGTGGATACCTCCGGTGTGGCCGATGTCAAGATGACATTGACCTCGCCCAGTTGCCCCGCAGCCGGGATGTTGCCCGGAGAGGTTGAGTACAAGGTGAAGGAAATCCAGGGAATCAAGGATGTGCGGTTGGAATTAGTGTGGGAACCGCCCTGGGACCAGAGCAAGATGTCGGAAGCGGCGCGGCTACAGCTTGGGATGTGGTGAAGAAGCCGGCAGCGCCAAGCCGTTGCGCAGTAGCGGCGGTCGGAGTTTACCCTGGCGGGGACCGCCGGTCTGGACGGCGCTCCCCGCTTTGCAGCGGGGCAGGCACCGAGCGCCGCTACAGCCGGCCGTAACCAAGGTCATAGTGCTGGTGTTGGTTTGGTCTTGCCGCGGATCGCTGAGTGCTGACCGCTGTTGGAGGTTAAGCTATGAAGTTCACGGCGAATGAGGAATATGGCCTGCGATGTTTGTTGCGATTGGGCCGGGAAGCCCAGGACGGCAGCCTGACTTTGCCTGAAATCAGTCGGGCGGAAGGTATTTCCATGCCTTATGCCGCCAAGATCATGCGGGTGCTCCGCCAGGGAGGATTTGTGCAGAGCGCTCGCGGAAAGGCCGGTGGGTACAGTCTTTCGCGTCCACCGGAAAGGATTTACCTGGGAGAGCTGCTGGCTTTGCTGGGCGGCCGGCTCTATGATCCCACCTTTTGCGACCGGCATTCCGGCGTTGAGGAGGTCTGCACCAATTCAGTAGATTGCTCGGTTCGCGACTTGTGGCAGTCCCTCCAACTCGCGGTGGATCAGGTGCTAAGCCAGATGACTCTTGGCGACCTGCTGCGCCATGCGCAGCAGCTTCCTCCAGTAGAAAGCAGCCTGATTCAAGTGACCACCGTTGTTGGTCAGAGTACGAATCCCTCACAGCAGCCTTCGGGCTTACCCCGTCCCTAGCTGGCGGCTGCTAACATCACTCCGTCAAGTCTTCCTCCAGCGGACCTTCGGGGCCGCATTCCTATATTGATCCGCATCACGGCCGGCGGCGTGCGTGACGCCAACATCCGGGACGATATCCTTCCCGAAGCTGGGTCTTCTTAGTGGGTCGACTGTGGCTATGTCGATTGCGCTCGACTCTACGCCTTCACACAAGAGTGTGCGTTCTTTGTGACGCGCGCCAATCAGAATCTCCAGTTCTACCGGCGCCACTCGCGTCCTGTGTCTCATAAAGCGAAAAGCGTTCTGGTATGATGTGGCGTGGGGCGGGAGGCACGGGGACCGGAGCACGGTCATGGTGCAGGCCGGTGTTTGAGGTCCGCGGCCTTGGCCCCCGTTCACACGCGGCAGGTCAAATGGAGGGAACGAAGCTTGAATGTGCTTTGTTATCAACAAGTGGGTTGTGCCGCGGTGCCTTCCTCGGGATGTGCCGGCCTCGGGATGTGCCGGGAAGCGAGTTAGGCCGAACCTGCTGGGCGGATCGGCAGTATTTCCACTCCGCAAGGCGGTCATCTGACCGGCTGGGGCAAGGGGTGGAAGCCTTTAGGAGGCAGCATCATGGGTGTTCGCCGTGGGGTTCTCGACCCTAGCCACCGCCGTTTCATCAAGCGCACCGGCCTTCCTTCGGCGGCTGCTGGCCTGTTAGCTGCCGGACTACTTTGGGCGGGTCTTTTGCCGCCTCCTCCCAGGACTCAGCGCGACAACATCCAAGACGTCATCTTTGGCGTCACCATTCCTGATCCTTATCGCTGGCTTGAGGATCAGAAGAGCCCGCAAACCCGAGCCTGGATTGACGAGCAGGACACATACTCCCACTCGATTCTTTCAAAGATCCCGGGTCGTGAGGCCATTCGGAAGCGCCTTTCGGAGCTGATGAAGGTGGACGCGGTTTCTTTACCGCGGGAGCGGAAGGGGCGCTACTTTTTCATGAAGCGCACCGCCGACCAGGTCCTGCCGTCGATTTATATGCGCGAGGGGCGTTCGGGCAAAGACGTACTGATGGTGGACCCTTTTCCCATGAGTCCCGATCATTCGACGAGTGTCACCCTTGACGATGTTTCAAGGGACGGCAAGCTGCTGGCTTATGGAGTCCGGCAAGGCGGGGAAGACCAAACCACCGTTCACTTATTCGACGTGGATAGCCGGAAGAATTTGACCGATGTGCTGCCCCGTGCTGACTACTCCTCTATCTCTCTGACCTTGGACAAGGCCGGGATTTATTACGGAGTGTATGGTCCGCACGGGCCCGGGCTCTATTACCACAAAATCGGCGCGCACCTTTCGGACCATGAAATTGACGGCCAGGGACTCGACCGGCGGCATTTCCTCTATGCCGAAATGGTGGGAGACAGGCGCTACCTCCTGATCACGGACGGATATGGCGCCGGAAATGTCACGGATATTTACGCCAAGGACGTTGCTCGCGACGGCCCGGTGTTTCCGGTTGCCAAGGGACTCAACGCCATGTCCTACGGGCGGGTGGTGGGTGATCAGGCTTATCTGCGGACGAACTGGAAGGCGCCTCGCGGCCGGGTTCTGCGGATCGACCTCAAAAATCCTTCGCAGCGATACTGGCGCACCATCGTTCCCCAGTCGCCCAACGTGATTGATGATTTTGACGTAATCGGCGGGAAACTTTTTGTGAGTTATCTGAAAGACGCAAGCTCAAGTTTGAGGGTCTTTGATCCGAATGGGCATCCGGCGAAGGACATTACCTTCCCGGCGCTGGGTACAGTTCAGGGCCTGAGCGGTGATTGGGACAGCAAAACCGCATATTATGAATACAGCTCCTTCTTCATTCCGCCCACTATTTACGCCTACGATGTGGAAACGGGTCAGCAGGAGGTGTGGTGGAAGGCCCGCGTGCCGGTGCCTAGCCATCGCCTCGCGCTGCAGCAGGTGTGGTACCCATCGAAGGATGGAACCCGCATTCCGATGTTCCTGGTCCACTCGCAGGATCTGAAACTGGATGGGACCCATCCCACGCTGCTCACCGCGTATGGCGGATTTGACCTGAACATGACGCCCATTTTCAGCCCCGTGGCCGTCCTTTGGGCCGAGGAGGGAGGAGTCTTTGCGCTTCCCAACTTGCGGGGTGGCGGCGAATTTGGCGAGGCCTGGCATCGCGCCGGGATGCTCAGCAACAAGCAGAACGTCTTCGACGATTTTCTCTACGCCGCGCAGTGGCTGGTGCAGAATCACTACACCAA
>JBOGKI010000140.1:0-9342 GCA_050745605.1 Terriglobia bacterium
CTCTCTGATTTCGAGCTGAATGCGAGTCAGGGACTTGAGTACTTCAGTAGCCCGCAAATTCTTCCGTTCGAATGTCATCGTCATCTGTTCCTGCGGCATTCAGGATTTTCCGGATACCCCTGACCATCGGTGCGGGCCCGGCAATGTAATAAATAGGATTGCTCACACCCATCAGATATGTCTTCAACATGCCATCATTGAGATGCCCTGTTTCTCCGCTCCAGCCGCGATGAGACCGCTCCGGTTGTGTCATGATTCCGATGAGTTGGTAGTATGGATTTCCTGTCTCAAGATGCTGAAGCTCATCAAAGAAGGGAGCGTCTTCCGGCCGGCGGTTAAAATAGAAAAGAAAGATCCGGTGCTTCAGCTTGCGTTGGATGGCATCGAGGACGATACTCCGGAAGGGTGTAATCCCAATTCCCCCTGCCAGCATGACAGCAGGGCGGGTGGTGTCGCGGTGCAATCTGAAATCGCCGAAAGGCCCTTCAATCTTGACCTCCGTCTCAGGCGGCGCAACCCCTAAGAACCGCTTAAAGGCCGTATTCCTCATGCGAGTCGCCACCAGGAGCGTTCCCTCGTCTGGTGCGCTGGCGAGAGAAAATCCGCGCACATTACCTTCTGCATCTGTTTCGGAGGGACTCAACAGCGTGATATCTACAAATTGCCCGGCCTTAAAAGTCCAACCCGGCGGCCGGTCAAACCGGAATGCCATGGTCTGGTCAGCGACCCTCCAACTGCCGGCCAACCGTGACTTAAAAGTGGGCCAGGCAGAAACCGCTACACTGCTCATTGTGTTCGCCTTTCATCCATTTTCCAAAATCAAGAGCTGCGGTGACGCCCTGAGAGCAGTGCCGCAGATCTCTTCCATTATTGGCGCTTGCTATCTCAGGCTGCCTGCGTGTTCATCGCGATCTTCGTTTCAAGGTACTGTTTGAGTGCGACCGCGTTGTTGTGCACAGAATCGCGGGAGCTGTAAACCAGCGCCACGTTGTCGTGGCGAGCCGCCTCTGCCAGAGGTTTCCAGGCCGCTGGTTTGCCGTCAAGCTCGGCAAAATAGCGATGGCGGAACTCTTCCCACTTTGCCGGATCGTGACGGAACCAGCGCCGCAACTGGTGGCTGGGAGCAACATCCTGCATCCAGCCGTCAAGCCGAAGCTCCTCTTTCTTGACGCCGCGCGGCCACAATCGCTCCACGAGAAAACACTTCGCGCCAAGACAACCCTTTGCGTCATAAGCTCTTTTTAAGGTAATCATGGCTTTGATTCTCCTTTCCGTCTTTCTTCAGCGTTTGGAAAACGCTGGGTTGAAGCCGTCCAGATTACGGTTGGGGAGGATCCACTGAGATCCTCTCACCGTGTCGCGGGAGCCGGTCACTCCAGATAGAGCGCTGGCTTCACATCATCGATTTAAGCTGGACCTCCTCCCATTTGCCATTCGTTCGAACTTCTGCCTTGTCAACCTGAATGGCATCGTTATGCATCGTGCCAGTCACCCGTACCTGCTGGCCGACGTAAGGCGCCAGTGCGATGGACGGGGCAACCAAAACATGCAACTGTTTCGTGCGAGTAAGAATCCCTGCCGGCAGACCGCTCTTCAGGCAGATCGTCCCGCATTGTTTGACTCCCATGTGATCATTTCCGGTCAAAGCGTGGTCCTTAAGATAGCAGTTGCTATCGACCAAAGTTCCCTGCCAGACCGTTGATTTTGGCGCGGCAAAAAGGGCTGTAGCAGCAAATAACATGCACGCTACCACCATGGATACTTTCTTCATTTGAATTGCCTCCTTTAAGATTCGTATTAAATTCCTGGTTGAATTCGCATTCGAGCCGACTGCGGAGATCAGGGCGGCGAGGACAACAAGGGAGAGAAATGGCGCCCCGCCAGAAGCGTGCGCCGTCACCGCAATCTTGCATTGGATCCATATTCTCTGGATCGAGCTTGGTCTTCTGGCTTTGTATCGGAATTGAACCGTGCAACTCACGCTTTAAGGTAAGGCAAGTTGGCAGCCAAAAGGGAAGGAACCGGGTGATATGGAATAACTCAGTGCAATGATGGTACTTGCGAGGAGCGTCGTGTTTCAGATTAGGGTGAAGCGGCGCGGGAGTCGTCTATCCGAGCATTTGATTATCGTCATTTATGACGAAATGGTGTCGCAAGGCAGGATCACCAGGATTGCGCTCTTTCAGAAGCGCCCTCCATCGTCGCGCGATATTCCAAGACGGCGCATTTTGGAGGCGAGTGTTGTTCGCTTAAGGCCCAGGCGTGCCGCCGCGCCGCGCGGTCCGCTGATAATGCCATTCGTTTCACGAAGAATACGCAAAATGTGTTCTCGTTCGGCTTCGGCGAGCGTGTCTGCCGGAACTGGCTCAGCCTTGCGCGATGACTTGGATCGGAGGGGCGGAACCTGCAAAATCGAGCCAGAAGTCAGAATCACGGCCCGCTCGATAAAATGTTCCAACTCACGAACGTTGCCAGGCCACGGGTACCGGGAAAGCACCTGCAGGGTCTCAGCAGGAATTGATTTGATCTTCTTTCCCATGCGGCGGCTGTATTTTTCGAGAAAATATTGTGCCAGCAGCGGGATGTCTCCTGTGCGTTCCCGTAAAGGCGGCAGGGTAATAGGAAAAACATTGAGACGATAGTAGAGGTCCCTGCGAAAATGACCCTCCTCCGCGAGCGTCTCAAGGTCACGGTTGGTCGCCGCGATCAAACGGACATCGACGGTGATGGTCTGGGCGCTTCCCAACCGTTCGAGTTGCTTTTCCTGCAAGGCGCGGAGAAGCTTGGGCTGAAGCTCCAAAGGAATATCCCCGACTTCATCCAGAAAAAGAGTCCCATGGTTTGCAAGCTCGAGGCGGCCAATCTGCCGCGACGCAGATCCCGTGAAGGCTCCCTTCTCATGCCCGAAAAGCTCGCTCTCGAGGAGCCCTGAGGGCAATGCCGAACAATTGACGGTGATGAAGGTCTTTTCGTGCCGGGTGCTGAGATCGTGAATCGCCCTCGCAATAAGCTCCTTACCGGTTCCCGTTTCACCCAGAATCAATACGGTCGAATCCGTGCGCGCCACCGTTTCAACCTGTTGCAAGACATCTTTCAACTCCGCACTCTCGCCGATGATCTCGCCAAAGTTGAATTTGCTACGGATTTCACCTTCCAGATACTGCTTTTCGGTAGCTAGTTTTTCCTTCTGTTCTGAAAGCTGGCGGAACGAGATGGCGTTGCCAAGCGCCAGCGCGATCTGGTTGGCTACCTGGGTGAGCAGGTCTACTTCCTCGTCTGAAAAGGCGTTTTCATGGAGGCTCGCGAGATTCAGTGTGCCTAAAACCTTGTCACGGCTGACCAGGGGTATGCGGCAGGCCGAACGGACTCCCTGCGTGATGAGCTTGGCGGGGATTTCAAACGGTCTCCCCTCTTCGTGCACACGATTGAGCACTAGAGGTCTGCGCGCTTTGAACGCCCACCCGGCAGGTGAGTTTTCGAGAGGCAGCAGCAGCTCCTCGTGAATCAGATTCTTGGGGGAAGGCGACGGCAGAGCGTAAACGCGCAGCTTCTGGATGGACGGCTCGAAAAGCGCGAGACTGGCGTAATCATACTCCTTGATTTGGCGAAGAGAAGCCGCGATGGCTGCGAGAAGGTCCGCGAAGTTCAGGTTGGAGATCAGCCGGTTGCTGATTTCAAATAGCAGCGCTTCGGAAGCTCGCTTTCGCTCGGTAATGTCATGCGCGATCTTCGTGAATCCGAGCAGCCTCCCCTCGGGATCCGTGAGCGCGGTCAGGACGATCTGAGACCAGAAACGGGAGCCATCCTTGCGGACGCGCCAGCCTTCGGTTTCGATCCGGCCTCTCTCTGCTGCTTCCTTGAGTTCTTGGGCGGGCCTGCCGGCCTTGACGTCTTCCGGTGTGAAAAAAATGGAGGCATGATTTCCCAGGATTTCCTCAGTATGATAGCCCCTCATCCGCCGGGCGCCTTCGTTCCAGGTCACCACCCGGCCCTCACGATCCAGCATGAAAATAGCGTAGTCTTTCACCCCTTCGACTAGGAGCCGGTAACGCTCTTCGCTCTGGCGAAGGGCCTCTTGGATCTGTTTACGACGACTGATATCACGAATCGCGCTAAAAACCCGGAGCCCCTCCGGAGTTTGGAAGGCGGCAAGACTGATTTCTACGGGAAAGACGCTGCCGTCCTTTCGTCTGGCCTGGAGCTCCATTGCGCCCATCGGACGGGATTTTGAGTTCCGGGCGTAAGCTTTTCGGTAATCGACATGCTTTTCCCGAAATGGTTCTGGAACGAGAATCTCGACCGGCTGGCCGAGCAACTCCTCATGCGGGTAACCGAAGATCTGTTCGGCCAACTCATTGGCGGAAACGATGCTGCCCTCAGAATCGACCACGACGATGGCATCAGGAAGGCAATTCAAAAGCTCTCGAGATTCCACTGAAAGAAGTTCAGTGGCCATGGTTCCCGGGACCTCCATTGGCCTGGCATGTCCTTGTGGTTCACGGCGCCAACGAAGCAATCAGGCGCGTGGTGGCCGTTTCGCTTCTCAATTATAGATTAAACGACTTCGGAATAGCGCTCTCGCCATTCTTGAACGATACGGCCGTCGGGCGCCTTAGCGTCTGCCCAACTGCTGGAACTCGAAGAGATACCAAGAACAGCACGCAACTGATCCCCTTGTTCCCGGCACGCGAGATGAGTAACGTGTGTGCTGAAACTCGCGATTGCCTATCACGTGAACAGCGCTCTGCATTCCTCCTCGAGCACACCGGTCACCAGCTCCGGCGGCTGGGGCCAGTTCGGTATGCCGGGATCAACGAGAATAGGATGATTTGAGCTTATTCCACCAATATGGGGCACGGCTTTCCCGGTTACAACCCTTGACACATGGGCGCTGCGTATGACGAAGGAACACATGAAGCAGGGCTCCACGGTCGTATATAAAGCGCAGCCAGCGAGGTCGAGCGAGTCTAACGCGCGGCAGGCTTCTCGTACAGCTTTTAGCTCGGCGTGAGCGGTGAGATCCTTTTCACTCCGCACGGCTTCGATGCCCTCGCCGACGATGCGCCCGTCACAAACTACCACGGAGCCGACCGGCGCGTCGCCCCGTTCAAGGGCGATTCGGGCCAACCGGATCGCCTGGCGCATGAACTCCGCGTCGTGAGCGCGAGCATCACTTGGTTTCGGATGTTTCTCCCCGGTCACCATACACCTTCCTTGGCGATCCGCTCCTGTTCTCCCGAATACTACGGCCTTCGGTCTAGACCGCTCGATCCAGCGACGTGCCCGTCTTCCGGCCGTCTTCTTAATCTTGTGCGCCGGAGTGGCAGTGAGCCGCGTCTGGCGCGGTCCGCGAACTAATGTGACTCCGGTTTCGACTGAGTCAGCTTTGCCCGAGGTTCCAGCCTCGCGCATCCGGTTAATTAGGCGAACCGCCGTTTTTTGTCCGAAATTGTGGCGACAGATCGACCGTTGCGGTCACCGAGTTCGAGATAAAGCATCCTTCTTTAGCGCCTTTGAAAAGCTCCTGGGCCAGCGGAATGTCGCTCTCCTGATTCAACGATACGCACGGCTGAACTGTGATTCGAGTAACCCGGTACTTTCCGTCAACGTTTTCAACCATTCCTTCAGCGCTGCTCTCATAGGTGGATATTTCGAGGCACCGGTGTTTCGCATACGATAAAAACGTCAGCATCAGACAGGTGTTGACCGCACCAATAAGGAGTTCTTCCGGGCACCAGACGTCCGCAGTCCCTTGGAATTCGGGCGGGCTCCCTATTTCGACCGGTGGGTGACCCTCATTCGTCATGATCCCCCGGCGGGCAGTCTTCAAAGCGATGGCGTTCTTAAAATGATAGATCTTGTACGTCTTCTTTGGCTCCATGACGCACTCCTTACCCTCTCCCAAATTTTCGCCCGCTCCAATTTATTCCGGGTTGGGCCATGTGGTGCGGCTTGAGCAGGCGATCCAGTTCTTTCCGAGTGAGTAGTTTTCCCTCAAGGCACACTTCGAGACTAGTTTCGTCCGAGGCAAGCGCCTTCTGCGCAACCAGCGCGGCACGATCGTAACCGAGGGTTGGGGTTAAGCGCTGTCGGCAGACCCGGCGTCCGGTAAGCATGGCGCTTGCAGACCTCGCGCCTCGCAACGATCTTGCCCTACCACAGCTTGAGCGCCACGGCATAGCCAGTGAGCAGCCCGTGGAAGAAGGCCTGCCGGTCTTTACTCGCGGCGCTCCCGTATGCCTCAGCAGCCTCTTTGAATGCCTCCAATAGCTTTTCGCGGCGATGCTGATGTTGGCCCCAGGCCTCAACCTTGGCGGAAAGCGCCCGCACCGCATCGGAATCGGCGATTATAAAGGGATGTGGATGACGATTGACCATTGGAATACCTCCGTTCGACGGTCACTTGCTTTTGTGAATGCATTTCGTTATCCCAGAGAAGACTGGACCTCGTCTGTACCGGACTTCTTTCTTCTCTTCTGGCTCGAGTGCGGGGGTGTGGCCGTGTTGCCGAAAGAAAATCGGTGACGGGGCTTCGATTCTATGCCCCTGGCGTCTTTACCTTTGCCAAGAGGTTCATGAGCTTGGAAATTTCGATGTTCTCCAGGCGCATGACTGCATCCGAGATTTCACGCCGCAGGGACGTTGGCGCATAAGGCTCGCTGAGTTGCCCGAATTTCTCAAGGGCGGTCTCCCAAGTGAAAGGACGTGTGTGGAATCCCTCATAGTCCCGCCCTTCTTGCGTCAGCACCCGGCCGTCCCGCAACCGAACCGTAACCCGGCAAGGCATTTCGTCCGGAAAACGTCCGCTGTAAGCTTCGTTGGGCTTCACAAAAACATTTCGCAGGAGCACCTGGACGACCTGACGGCGAATGCACTCCGGAAGGTATTGCTGTGGCATGACCCGGCTGTCCTCAATGGCGGTAGCGACCATGTAAGGAAGACTGTGGTCGGCCTCTTCCTTGGTCCGGACCAAGGTTTTGTCCCCCTCCTCGCCGCCTCCGATAATGTTGTACGCTACATCAAAAAGTTCGATCTCGATATGCTCCACATGGGAGGCCTCGAAGCCAGCCTGCCGCTTCAGTTCTAACACGGTATCGAGAACCGATTGTGAATGAATTTCGGCATTGTATTTCTTCACGATGGTGCGGTTAACCCGTTCGAGATCCTCCCGCGACCAGTCAATCTCAAAACGGCCGGAGATTGCATCCATGAACCCTTTGTTGCCCTCAAAAACTTCGGGCGGCCCGGTGATGCCGCGCCTGGCCAAAAACGCAGCGTGTACACAGGCAAAGGCGGTGTTTGGAAAAGCCAGCCCCTTCCAGTTAGAGAGCGCTCCGGTGCGGGTGACCCTCAAAGCGTTGAAGGCCGTGCCGCAGATCGCGATGGCATTGGCAGTTTCAACGGAGTTCAGCCCGAGCGTCCGCGAGACGCCCGCAGCGACCGCGAAGGAGCCAAGAGTTGAATGATCGAACCCCTTGGCCCGGACCGGGGCCACGTCGCACAACCGGCAAAGCACCTGATAGGCCACCGCGAGCGCCGTTAGAAATTCCTTGCCGCTCCGGCCGGCGTACTCGGCAGCGGCCAGCACCGCTCCGATCGTGTCGCTTGGATGACAAGTTTCGCCTTTTGCCAGATAGCTGTCGTTGAAGTCCAGATACCGAATCAATGCGCTATTATAAAAAGCCGCCCGGTCGGGTGCGGTCTTATTCCCGCCAATGAGCGTGACGAGCGGCCGCCCCCCAAAGTCTTCAAGATGCTTTCGGATCAGCGCCACGGGAGGGCTACCCATCGCCCCAATAGCACATCCCAAGGCATCGAGAACGCGAATTTTGAGCTGAAGGCGGGCCGCGTTGGAGAGGCTATCAAAAGACGATCGGACAACGAACTGGGCGAGCCTTTCAGCGTACGTCATTGAATCCCCCGTGATTCCGTGCCAACTGTTTATTCACGGCCGGAGAAGAGCTATGCCGTCCTGGGATTGAGTTTCTCAGGATTGATCTCCAGATCTCTGATGGCTTGGGCTACAGTTTCAGGCTTGATCTGGCCTTGACGACGCAGGGCCCACAGCGCTGCCAGGCTAATGAACCGGTAGTCCACTTCAAAGAAATCGCGTAACGCCCGGCGGTTATCGCTGCGGCCGAAGCCGTCGGTGCCAAGCGCTGCGACGGTCTTAGGACACCAACGTGAAATAGAATCCGGAACGGCTTTCAGGTAATCGCTCGCCGCGACAATCACGCCCGGCGCGCTCGAAAGGGTTTGTGTCACGTACGGCGCCCGCGGTGTTTCTGAGGGATGCAGCATGTTCCAGCGGTCGCTATCATGGCCGTCGGTGTACAATTGCTTGTAACTCGTCACGCTCCAGACGTCTGCCGCCACATCGTACTTCTCAGCAAGAAGCTTCCGCGCCTTCAGGGCTTCGTTGACGATGGCGCCGCTTGCCAAAAGCTGGGCATGCAATTTGGCTTTGGAGTTGTTTGCGGGCTGGAATTTATACATCCCTTTCAGGATCCCTTCCTTGATCCCCGCGATATCAGAGACTGCCGGCATGGCATAGTTCTCATTCATCAGGGTAATGTAGTAAAAAATGCTTTCCTGCTCGGAGTACATGCGCCGGATGCCATCCTCAATAATGACAGCGATCTCGTGGCCAAAGGCTGGGTCGTAAGTGAGGAGGTTCGGAACAGTATAGGCGAGCAGGTGGCTGTTGCCGTCCTCGTGTTGAAGTCCCTCGCCGAGGAGCGTCGTTCGTCCCGCTGTCCCCCCCAGCATAAAGCCTCGGGCCCGGCAATCACCGGCAGCCCAGATCAGGTCTCCGATTCGCTGAAACCCGAACATCGAATAAAAGATGAAAAATGGAATCGTATTGAGGCCGTGAGTCGCATAGGCCGTGCCCGCAGCGATAAAATCCGCCATCGACCCTGCTTCGGTGATGCCCTCTTCGAGAATCTGTCCATCCTTTGCTTCTTTGTAATAAACCAGCGTGCTCTTGTCTCCCGGTTCGTAGAGCTGGCCCACATGTGAGTAGATACCGGCCTGCCGGAACAAGGTTTCCATGCCGAAAGTCCGCGCCTCGTCCGGCACGATAGGGACGATCAACTTGCCGATTTCCTTGTCCTTGAGCAGCTTCGCAAGAATGCGGACAAACGCCATGGTCGTGGAAATCTCCCGGCCCTTTGTTCCTTCATAGAATTCCGTGAAGAGTTCGTCTGGAAGGAGCTTCAGCGGCGGCACTTTTACCCGGCGTCGGGGGAGATAGCCTCCCAGCGCACGGCGCCGCTCCTGGAGGTACTGCAGTTCCGGCGAATCCTCCGGCGGTTTGTAGAAAGCTGCCTGGGCAACCTG